>JBBTJH010000071.1:0-3150 GCA_038059555.1 Pseudomonadota bacterium
CCGGGAAATTTCTCGGCGGGGGCGACGCAAAATTGCTTGCCGCCTGCGCTCCCTGGATCGGGTTGGCGGCGCTGGGGCCGTTTCTCGTTTACACAGCGCTCGCCGGCGGCGGGTTTGCTGTCGCGTTGATTCTTTTTCGCATGACGCCAGCGCTCCCGGTTTACGCGCAAGCGCCCTGGCTTATGCGGTTGCATCAGCGGCCCAAGGACATTCCGTATGCAGTCGCGATCGCGCTCGGCGGACTTCTTAGCTTTTCGCAAACGCCGCTCTTTCAATTGGCGTTTGGCGGTTAATGAAGGCGGTTAACAGAGTTTTGAGGACTTCTCCTTACAAGAATTTACTGAAATTCCAGGGCTCAAAGTGACCCAAGCGGGACGAGGTTGAACATGAACGTGACGCGAATTGCGGTTCTTGGCGTAGCGCTGGTGGCGGGCGTCGGCGCCTTTTTCATGATGATGAACGGCAACAAGAGCGCGCCTGCGCAGATTGTGCAGCCTATACAGGAAAAGACAGCGCGCGTTCTCGTCGCCGACCGGTCGTTTCAGCGCGGTGAACGCCTTACCGCCGATGCGGTGAAATGGGTCGATTGGCCCGAAAAAGCCTTGTCGGAAGCATACATCACCGAAGCGACAGGAGGCGATCCGGCAGAGCTTGAAAAAGCCGTCGCCCGCACGTCGATCATCGAAGGCGAGCCGATCATCGAAGCTAAGATCGTTCGCGCTGGCGCGTCAGGCCTGCTGGCGGCGGTTCTCGATCCGGGGATGCGCGCCGTCACCATGCGCATCACGCCGGAGACTGGCGTTAGCGGATTTGTCCTCCCAGGGGATCGCGTCGATGTCTATTATTCCGAATCGAACGATTCCAACCGGACGACGACGGAAATTGTCTTCGAGGACGTCCGCGTTCTGGCGATCAACACAGTCTTTAACGAGAACCCAGAGTCGCCGGTGATCGAAGGCGCAAATGCGACTGTCGAACTGTCGCCTGAGGACGCCGAGTTCTTCATTAACACGCGCGCGTCGCGCGGCCAGATGAGCTTTGCGCTGCGCAGCGTTTTCACCAACGACGACGGCGAAGCCAAGAAGCAGCGCGATCAAAGCGTCAAGGTGATCCGCTATGGCCGCTCGTAACCAGATCGTTCAGGGGATATCAATGCGTAATAAAACAGTTCTGACCCTTATTGTGTCGGCGCGCGTTGCCGGCGTTGCGTTGGCGGCGCTTGCATCAGGCGTCATGACGCCCGCTACTGCGCAAAAGAGCCGCGCCGAGGCGACGATCGATTTCGGGGGCGTCGGGGCGGTTTCCAGATCAATTGTGCTGCCGCTCGACAAGGCCGCGATCGTCGAACTTCCTCAAGCCGCCGCCGATGTGCTGGTTTCCCAGCCGGCGGTCGTCGATGCGGTGATCCGCTCACCGCAGCGCGTTTACCTCCTCGGCCAGAAAGTCGGGCAGACGAATGCGTTTTTCTTTGACGCCAATGGGCGCCAGATCCTCAATCTTGAAATACGAGTTGAGCGCGACCTCGACGCTCTCTCAGATCTTATCAACCGACTGATGCCGGATGCGCGCGTCACGGCCGAAGCAGTGAACGACAATGTCATCTTGCGCGGCTCTGTGCCGTCGGGCGTACAGGCGGCCGACGCCGCCGACATCGCCGGCCGGTTCATCGGGGACCCGAAAAAAGTCATCAGCATGGTGTCGATCCGCGACCGCGAGCAGGTGATGCTGAAAGTGCGCGTCGTTGAGATGCAGCGCTCGATGATCAAGCAGCTCGGCATTGACCCGTCAGGATTCACTTCGATTTCAAATAATACGTTTGAAGCGGCCGCCTCGACGATCGCCTCAGGCGCAACGGCGGGTCTCACCGGTTCGCTTGAGCGGTTTTTCGGCGGCGGGCAGTCGGGCTTTAATGTGTCCTTCCAGGCGCTTGAACGCGTCGGCCTCGTGAAGACGCTGGCCGAGCCGACTTTGACGGCGGTCTCCGGCGAAACGGCGAGCTTTCTCGCCGGCGGCGAATTTCCGATCCCGATCGGTCAGCGCGAAGGCGTCATTTCGCTCGAATTCAAGGAATTCGGCGTCGGTCTCGGTTTCACGCCGCTGGTGCTCGACAAAGGCCGCATCAATATCAAAGTCTCGACTGAGGTGAGTGAAATTTCGTCGCTCAACAACTTCTCCCTTGGCGGCGCAACCCAGACTATTCCGGGCGAGCCTGATCAGCTGGAGATCATCCGGGACGCAAACGGAAACCCGATCGGCGTTTTCAACGCATCGCAAGCCGCAGGCACCAGCAGTGAGCCGACGGTCTTCTCGACTACAGGTCTCACTATTCCGTCTTTAACAGTTCGCCGAGCCAAGACGACAGTCGAACTTCCTTCGGGCGGCAGCCTCGTGATGGCCGGCCTCCTCCAGGAAAACATGCGTCAGACGGTTCAGGGCGTTCCCTACCTCAAAGACGTCGCCGTGCTCGGCCAACTCTTCCGCAGCCGCGATTATGAGAATTCGGAGACCGAACTCGTCATCATCGTGACGCCGTATCTCGTCGATCCGACGCACGAATCGAAGCTTTCCGATCCGGCCAAGGGTTTTGTGTCGGCGAGCGACATGCAGACGATCTTGATGGGCAATCTCGCCGCAACCTACGGCCTTTCGGGCGCCGGCGTCGAAGAAAAGACGCTGCAAGGTCCGATGGGCTTTATTCTCGACTGATGGAGACGCAACACATGATGACCGTGACGAAAAAGCTTCTCCTCGCCGCCGCTGCCGTGTCAAGCGTTGGTTGCGCCTCCCAATTCAACGGGCAGGAGCAAGCGCTGAGCGTCGCTGAACAACACCCGATTTCAGTCGACAGCCAGACGGTGACCATGACTATGGCGCCCGTCGGCAACGACATGTCGTCACTCGATCGATCGCGTCTTCGTGCTTTTGCCGATTCCTATATGCGTAACGGCCACGGCGCGCTTACAGTGACGGCTCCTGCGGATGGCGGCGTCACCGGCATGCGCGACGCGCTAAACGGCTTTGGAGTTCCGCTTTCCTCAATCGTTGAGGCCGATTATCGCGGCGGAGGTTCTTCGGGCGACGTCATTCTTTCCTATACGCATTACGTGGCGACGCCGAGCGCTTGCGGCATCTGGGAAGGCGTTCGCGAGC
>JBBTJH010000072.1:0-6480 GCA_038059555.1 Pseudomonadota bacterium
GGCGACCTGGTTCGCCGACGAGCCCGCAGCCAAACGTCCGGCAAGGCCCGGCGACGTTCAAGGCGCGCATGTCGATCACGTCACCGACGACCTTGCGGGATTTCTCGGCATGGTCGAAAAAGCGGCCGCATAGGGGACCCTGCGATGACGGCAAGCGCCACTCTCGAACAACGCATAAACGACGCCTTCGAAAAGCGCGGCGAGTTGTCGCCCGCAACCAAGGGCGACGCACGCGCCGCGGTCGATGAGGCGCTCGCTCTCCTCGACGGCGGAAAGGCGCGCGTCGCCGAACCGGAAGAGGGCGGCAATCTGAAGCGCTGGCGCGTCAAAGAATGGCTGAAAAAAGCGGTGTTGCTCTCTTTTCGCCTCAACGACAACCGGATCATCGGCGCGCCGCCGAACCAATATTGGGACAAAGTCGCGCTGAAATTCGGCGAGTGGGCGGAAGACGATTTCCGTAAAGCGGGATTCAGAGCCGTCCCCGGCGCCGTCGTGCGCAAGGGCGCCTATATCGCGCCTTCCGTCGTGTTGATGCCGTCCTTCGTCAATATCGGCGCCTATGTCGGCGAGGGAACGATGGTCGACACCTGGGCGACCATCGGCTCTTGCGCGCAAATCGGCAAACATTGCCACATCTCCGGCGGCGCCGGCATCGGCGGCGTTCTTGAACCGCTGCAGGCGAGCCCCGTCATCATCGAAGACAATTGCTTCATCGGCGCGCGGGCCGAAGTCGCCGAAGGCGTCATCGTGCGCGAGGGATCGGTGCTTTCGATGGGCGTCTATCTCGGCCAGTCGACAAAGATCGTCGACCGCGAGACGGGCGAGGTTCTCTACGGCGAAGTGCCGCCTTACTCGGTCGTCGTTTCGGGAAGCCTGCCCTCCGCCAAAGGCGGGCCGTCGCTTTACTGCGCAGTCATCGTCAAACGCGTCGATGAGAAGACGCGGGCCAAGACGAGCGTTAATGAGTTGCTGAGGGATTGAGGGCGTAGTCTCATAATACCTCATGTCACTCCGGGGCGTTGCGAAGCAAAGAACTCGGAGTCCATTCCATGGTTTGATCAGAGCGCCGAGCGTACACTCAATGAGAATGCGTGGGCCGCCTCCTTCGAGACGCATTCCTTCGGAATGCTCCTCAGGATGAGGATTTAGGCAATTTGAAAAAGAAGATTCCTCATCCTGAGGAGCGCGCCTCTTAGCGCGCGTCTCGAAGGATGGGCCACAAGGTCCGCTGCCGATTTGGAGCCTGGCGCGCTAAGAATTGGATTCCGGGTTCGTGAGCTTCGCTCTCGCCCCGGAATGACGCTTGAGGTTTTATGCTTCGTCTTTCCAGCCGGGTTTTTCTGAGAAGGGCAATCCGGGTAAAATTGCGTGCCTCCTACGCCCCCTCCACCCACTTCGTCCGCATCAGCACCAATTCTTCCGCGCTTGTCGGATGGAGCGCCATGGTGTCGTCGAAATCTTTTTTCTTGAGGCCGGCTTTGACCGCGATCGCAAGGCACTGGATCATTTCGGGCGCAGCTTCGCCGCATATGTGAACGCCAACGACTTTATCGGTCTTCGCCTCTACGACAAGCTTCATGAAGGTGCGGCTTTCAGCGCCTGAGAGCGTGTTTTTCATCGGGCGGAAGTCGGTCTTGTAGATATCGACCGCGCCTAGTTTTTTCCGCGCCTCTTCTTCCGAATAGCCGACGGAGCCGACGGGCGGCTGCGAGAACACGGCTTTCGGGATGAAGGCGTAATCGACCTTGACCGGATTGGCGTTGAACTGCGTTTCCGCGAACGCCGCCCCTTCGCGGATCGCGACCGGCGTCAGCTGCACTCGGTCGGTGACGTCGCCGACCGCGAAAATATTATCGACATTGGTGCGGCTCCATTCATCGACGATGACCGCGCCGTCTTTTCCTAGGCGAACGCCCGCCGCTTCAAGGCCGAGCCCTTGCGTCGCGGGTTTTCGCCCGACCGCCCAGAAGACGAGATCGGCGTCGATATGCGCGCCGGTGTTCAAATGCGCGCGCCGCGCGCCGCCGCCGAGATCTTCGATTCTGGCAAAGACCGCGCTCGTCATCACGCGGATGCCGAGGCGCTGCATTTCGCGGTGGACCTGAACCGAAATATCGCGGTCGAAATAGCGCAGCACGTCTTCGCCCCGATAGACGAGCGTCACGGCGGCGCCGAGACCTGCGAAAATACAGGCGAATTCAATCGCGATATAACCGCCGCCCGCGATGACGACGCGTTTTGGAAATTCGTCGAGGTGAAACGCCTCGTTCGAGGTGACGGCAAGCTGATGCCCGGGGATCGAAGCGTCCGTCCACGGCGCGCCGCCGGTCGCGATGAGGATTTTATCGGCCGTGACGTCGCGGCCTTCCTTCACCAGATGAACAGTGTGCGCGTCTTTCAAGATTGCGCGGCTGTCGATGATCTCGGCGCCGGCGTTTTTGAGATTGCGGATATAAATGCCGTTGAGGCGGTCGATCTCCGCGTCCTTGTTGGCGATCAGGGTCGGCCAGTCGAAATGCGGCTTACCCGAGGTCCAGCCATATCCCTTCGCGTCATGGAACATGTGCGAGAATTCCGAGGCGTAGACGAAGAGCTTCTTCGGAATGCAGCCGCGAATGACGCAGGTGCCTCCGACGCGGTATTCTTCCGCGACCGCCGCACGCTTGCCGTAACTCGCAGCAAGCCGCGTCGCGCGAACGCCGCCAGAACCAGCGCCAATGGTGAACAGATCGTAGTCGTAATCAGTCATGCCTTGTCCCGTCAGGTTCGCCACGCGAAATTCGCGCGCACCCTAACGGGGAGCACGGCGCATTTCTATTGTTCAGCGGCGCCTTCTGACGAAATCGTGTCCGGCGGCGGCGCCGACGTGACGGCAGGCGCCTCCTGATTGACAAACGGCGCCCCCGGAATTTCGTAGGCGTAGGCGTAGGAGCCGAAACAGTCCGTCGTGTAGCCGTTCGTCCATTCCGCGGCTTTCACTTTTTCAGCGAGCGCGGGATTGGCGGCGAGGACTTCCTTCGCTACCGCGAGGTTTTCATGGAGGGGATACCCGCCAGATTCCGGGAAAGTCATGACGCCGACAAACCGCGCCTCGCCCGCAGCAACATCAAACGCAGGCGCGCCAAAGCACAACGCAGCGCCGAACTGGAACTGCGTTATTTCCGCGAACTTCCACCGTCCTGGCGGCACTTGGAAAACGTAATCGGAATATTTTTCACCCTCGACAACGCCCTTGTTCGTCGTCTTTGACCCCGCTTCAATCGTCGACAAGACGCCGTCATAGATCACTTCCGAGCCGTCAGAGGTGAGCCGCTTGAAGACGAGGCTTATCGCCTTGGCCATGGTCGTCTTCCGACCGATCATCCGGACCGCGAGATATCCAAGTTCTGGATCCGATGCGGCTAAATCGACGCTTTTCAGCGGCTTTCCTGTTTTCGGCGCCTTCACGCCTTCCGGAAGGTCGGGCTTTGGCCGTTTCATCTCGCCGGCGGCTTCGACTGCCGACTTGGCGATATCGCGCGTTGCGCGCACGCTAATCGAAACTTCTTCAAGGTCGCGGGCCCTGCCGACTTCGAAATTTCCGACCGCGAGTTCATTGCCGAACGGTTCGCGCAATACCGGCCCGCGCGCCTCTGGCGCCTCAACATAGGGCCGCAGCTTTTCATGGATCGTCGCCGGATCGTCCGGCTGCTCCATCGCCTTACCCTCTTCTTCGGTCAGGGCGACGACGCTCCACCCGTTGATCGCCATGCAGCCTTCGGTATTCGCGGCGACGCCTTGGCGGCTTTCATTGTTGTCGATAATCCCGCCAACCAGACCGGCGAGTGCGCCAGCTGCAAACCCGCCAGCAAAGCCGCCGCCGGTCGTCGGGGCCGGGATGAAGGTGCTGCTGCCGTTCACCAGCGCGCGCGTCCTGACTGCGCAATCGACGAGCGCGGCGTCGTGCTGGTCCATTGTCGCGCCCTGCTTGTAGAAATAGTGAAATCCCGGCGATGACCCGGTAAGCAAAGCGGCGTTTGCGCCGGGCGCGATGAAAGCGCCGCCAATCAATAAAACTGCAATGGATATGCGCCGCATATCAATCCCCCTAATTCCGCTGAGGAGAGATACAGTAATCCGCCGCCTGCTTGCCGGCAAATACTTTTGCGCCACACTGCATCGCAATAATTCGTGAGGGACTTACTTCGGCAAGAACCCGATCCCGGTCTTCGACCCCTCGTCGAGGAACTCGTTCACTTCGAGCGTGAAGGTCTCGAGAAATTCGCTGTGGATGGCGTCGAAAACGGGGTCGAGCTTTCCCTCGAAATCGATTGGCACACGGATCACAGGCCGCGAGGCGACATAGACGTCGAAATACTCGCCGATCATCTCGGCCGAGACGACGGTGCGCAGCCACAAGGCGCCGCCATCCTCGGCGTTGCCGACAATGAGACTAAGGCCAAAGCGCACAGGCTCAAGGACAATGACCTCGCGCGCCGAATAGGAATAGGCCGCATCGCCGTATTCCTTGCGCGGATCGAAGGCGCCTTCGGCGGGAACCGCCGCGACGTTTTCCGGAGGACACCCTTCATACAAGTGAAAGCCCGACGCGACGGCGTCGCCGAGCGCGCGGCACTTCAACAGGTTCTGAAACGCCGCATGACCGTAGTCGCGGATCGCGGTTTTGAGCTCTTCAAATTTCTCGCCGGCCATGGGCGCTCCTCCCCTCTCAGGCGATGCGCTGAATTCCGTCAGGCCCCGCCAGAATGATCTCGTCGGCGATGCCGATGAAGAGCCCGGTTTCGAGAACGCCCGGAATGGCGTCCAGCGCGCGGTCGAGCGCTGCTGCGTCTTTGATGCGCCCGAGCCGGCAGTCGAGAATGAAATTGCCGCCGTCGCTGATGAAGGCGGGGCCCGCAGGAGAGGCGCGCAAGCGAATGTCGGGCGACGCATAGCCGAGCGCGCTGATCGCCGCGCGAACAGCGCTCACCGTCAGCGCAAACGAAAACCGATCGATCTCGACCGGCAACGGGAATGCGCCGAGCTCCGCCACTTTTTTCGAGGCGTCGGCGATGACGACGAATTTCTTCGCGGCGTTGGCGATGATTTTCTCGCGCAGCAGCGCGCCCCCGCCGCCCTTGATCAACGTCTTTCGCCCATCAACCTCGTCGGTGCCGTCGACTGCAAGATCGATGATCGTCGTTTCATCTGGTTCGATAAGCTCGATGCCGGCGCTGGCGGCTTTTTTCGCCGTATCTTCAGAGGTCGGCACCGCGCGAACATAAAGCCCGGCGCGCGTTTTTTCTCCGAGCGCTGCGATGAAATGCGCGGCGGTCGAGCCGGTGCCGAGGCCGAGCGTCATTTC
Source organism: Pseudomonadota bacterium (assembly GCA_038059555.1). Lineage (GTDB taxonomy): Bacteria > Pseudomonadota > Alphaproteobacteria > Caulobacterales > Parvularculaceae > Amphiplicatus. The sequence goes on from JBBTJH010000072.1 coordinate 5,345, forward strand.
AGGCCGCACCAGATCGACGGCGGCGCGCGCCGCCATTTTCTTGTAATCGTCAGGGCTCATGATTTGTCTTTCTTCTTGCCGGCGTGGACGCTGCGAAACTTCGCCGCCCAACCCTTGATCTCGGACTGGCGGCCGCGCGCGACGGCGAGTGCATCGGCTTCAACATCCTTGGTGATGACGGAGCCGGAGCCGACATAAGCGCCCTCGCCGATTTTGACCGGCGCGACGAGCGCGGTGTTGGAGCCGATAAAAGCGCCCGCGCCGATTTCGGTTTTGTGCTTGGAAAAGCCGTCATAATTGCAGGTGATCGTCCCGGCGCCGATATTGGCTTTGGCGCCGATCGCAGCGTCGCCAATGTAGGTCAAATGCGAGACCTTGGCGCCGGGGCCGAGATCGGCGTTTTTCACTTCGACGAAATTGCCGACTTTCGCTTCCTCGCCGAGGCGCGCGCCGGGCCGCAGCCGCGCGAACGGACCGACGGACGCGCCGGCGCCGACGCTTGCGCCTTCAAGATGCGAAAAGGCTTTGATGGTCGCGCCGGAGGCGACGGCGACGCCGGGGCCGAAAAAGACGTTGGGTTCGATGACGACGTCGCCGGCGATTTTGGTGTCGAAGGAGAAATAGACCGTCGCGGGATCGATGAGCGTCACGCCCTCTTCCATCGAGGCGAGGCGCCGGCGGTCCTGAAAAATCTCTTCGGCGACGGCAAGCTCGACGCGCGAATTGACGCCGACAACCTCGTCTTCGTCCGCCTCGACAACTGCGCAGGCGCGGCCTTCCTTGCGCGCGATCGCGACGATGTCGGTCAGGTAATATTCGCGCTTGGCGTTGGCGTCCGTGAGTTGCGGCAGCGCACGCGTTAAAAACGCGCTCTCTATCGCCATCACGCCGGAATTGACGATCTCGATGGCAAGCTCTTCAGCGCTCGCGTCTTTGGCCTCGATGATCGCCTCCAGCGATCCGTCCGTCCCGAGCTTCAAGCGGCCATAGGCGCCAGGATCGTCCGGCGTGAAGCCGAGAACGGCGACCGCCGCGCCGCCTGCGACCTCCTCGATCAAGGCGTTCAGCGTTGCAGCTTCGACGAGCGGCGTATCGGCGTAGAGAACGACGACGACGCCCGAAAACCCTTGAAGCGC
>JBBTJH010000073.1:0-1108 GCA_038059555.1 Pseudomonadota bacterium
GGATCGTAGATTTTCTGGCGCAAGGCCTCTGGGATGCCCAAGCCGTTATCGCTGATCGAGAGCTTTAAAAACTCATCATCGTGCGCAGTCGCGATCCTGATCCGGCCCTGCTCGATCTTCGCCTCATCCAGCGCATCGAGCGCGTTGAGGAGGATATTCAAGATGACCTGTTGAATCTGGCCGCGGCGGCATTTCACCGGCGGCAGGCCGTCTTCCAGCGCCAGTTCGATTTTGGCGACGCCCTTGTTGCGGTTACGGCTGATGGAGACGACATTCTGGACGATCTTGTTGATGTCGGCTTCCTCTTTTTCGCCCGTCCCGGGATGCGCGAATTCCTTCATCAGAAGAACGATATCCCGCACCTGTTTGATGCCTTCGCGAGATTCGGAGAGCGCGGCGTTGATATCCGCGACCAGCACCGAGAGGTTCACCTTGACGTTATAAGTGTCGATTTCAGCGACCAACTCCGGAAACTGATTACCGGCGACGGCGGTCGCGCGCAAAGCCTCGTAACGCGTATAGGAGAAATGGATTTTCTTCAGACCCTCTTTCAGGAAGTCGAGATTGTCCCCGATATATTGGATTGGCGTGTTGATTTCGTGCGCGATGCCGGCCGCGAGCGCGCCGATTGCTTCGAGGCGGCGCGCCTCGTCAATCTGGCGCTCGAAGCTGACCCGTCGGCGGTCTTCTTTTATTTTGTCGGTGATGTCCCGGAAAAAGAGAAGGTAGCGCAGATCGGAGCTCAGCGATCCGGAAAACCCGTGCAGCTCGATCATTAGCGGTTTGCCGTGAACGTCGGTTGCTTGAAGCGCGTCGAGCGAAAATTCGCCGTCGCCCGTGGCCGAGAGAAGCTTGCTGGCGCCGTCGAAGAAAACGTCGAGATGTTTGCCGATAATATCGTTCCGGCCGCCGGCGAGTTTTCGCTCGCTCGCGGGATTTGCCTCGCGGATGATAAAATCCGGCGTGCATAAAAGTATGCCCTTGGGCGCCGCCGCCATGATCTCGTGCAACAGCGTGTTGGTTGCGCTCAGCGCCTTGGCGGATTCTTCAAGCTGGACGTTTTTTTGCATCAGCTCATGCGCGCGTTTCTCAAGCAATCGCTCCGCGG
>JBBTJH010000073.1:1118-4185 GCA_038059555.1 Pseudomonadota bacterium
CCTTGAAACGGTCGAGATCGATCAACAGCACGACGGCGATGCGGTTTTCGCGCTCTTGGACAAATGACGATTCCAGATTAGCGGGCGTCACCGGCATTTTTCTTTCCTCCAGCAAATTCCGCCGACAACGCATCAAAAATTTGCGCCGCAGCGGCGCGGCATTTCGAAAGGATCGCGACGGTCACGGGGGAGCGCACTCCGCGACCTTCGCAGAATGAAGAAATATCAACCAAAGGTTGCATATTTATTTATCGCCCGCTAAACGGGAAGGCGTTCAGGGTTTATTTACCCTGACGCGGCGGCTGATCCGGCTGCGGAGGCGCCGCGCTCAGGCACTCGCTCTGATCATGTCGGCGGCTTTTTCCGCGATCATGATCGTCGGGGCGTTGGTGTTCCCGGAAACAAGGTTCGGCATCACCGAGGCGTCGACGACGCGCAACCCCTTTACGCCGTTAACGCGCAAGTGCGGATCGAGAACCGCCCGCGCGTCGGTTCCCATGCGGCAGGTTCCGACCGGGTGGTAAATCGTGTCGCTTCTAAGCTTGATATCCTCGATCAAAGCGGCGTCGCTGGCGTCAGGGCCTTCATAGAGATAGGCGCCCGAAACGGCGCGCATCGCCGGCGTTTCCATGATCCGGAAAACCTGCCGCGCGCCTTTCATCAGACGGCGCAGATCGTCGTCGTCGGAGAGGAAATTCGGGTCAATGACCGGCGGCGCCATCGGGTCGGCCGAGCCGAGCAGCACCTCGCCTTTGCTCTTTGGCCGCAGCACGCAGACGTGGCAGGAAAACCCGCCGCCCGCATGTTTCTTCTCGCCGTGATTGTCGACAAGGGCCGGCAGGAAGTGAAGCTGAATATCGGGCTCGGCTTCAAGAGGATCGGTTTTGAGAAAGCCGCCGGCTTCAGCAAGGTTCGAGGTGAGGGGGCCGCTCTTTTGCTTGCGAAAGTCGCTGAACGCTTTTGGAAACCCGAGCGCGAAGGCGAGCGAGAGACCGACCGAGTGCGGCGATGGCGACTTTCTAAGGACCGTGTAATCGAGATGGTCCTGAAGATTTTTGCCGAGTTCGGACGCATCGAGAACGACCTCGACGCCGGCAGATTTCAAATGCGCGGCCGGGCCGATGCCCGACAGCATCAATATCTGCGGCGACTGGAACGCGCCGGCTGAAACGATCACTTCCTTGCGCGCGCTGATGGTTTTCGTCTGCGTTCCCTGGCGGAAGCGAACGCCCGTCGCGCGGCCATCCTGGATGAGGATTTTTTCAGCTTTGCAATCTGGTTTCACTTCGACATTGGCGCGCTCGCGCGCCGGGTTGAGATAGGCGACCGCCGCCGAGCAGCGTTTGCCGTCTCGCTGCGTCACTTGATAAAGCCCCATGCCTTCCTGTTTTGCGCCGTTGAAATCGTCATTCGTCGGCAGCTGCAATTCGGCGGCGCCTTCGAGAAAATTTTGCGAGAGCGGGTTGATGTAGCGCAGATCGCTGACGGTCAGCGGGCCGCCGGCTCCGTGAAGGGCGCTTCCCCCGCGCTGTTGGTCCTGCGCTTTCTTGAAATAGGGAAGGACGTCGTCCCATCCCCAACCTGTCGCGCCCGCTTTAGCCCAGCCGTCATAATCGGCTCTGCTTCCGCGGATATAGATCATCGCATTGATCGAGCTTGATCCGCCGAGCGTTCGCCCGCGCGGCTGTTTGCCGATCTTGCCGTTCATGTGTTTTTGCGGCGCAGTCTCGAACGACCAGTTATAGACCGTGCCTTTCGGAAAGAACGCAAACCCGAGCGGCGTATGGATGAGCGCGCTTTTGTCTTCAGGACCTGCTTCAAGAATGCAGACGGTCGATTTGCCGTCCTCGCTGAGGCGATTAGCAAGGACGCAGCCCGCCGAGCCCGCGCCGATGATGACGTAGTCGAAAGTTTCGGTGGATGATGGGTGGTTCATTCATCTTCCTTCCAGCGCGTGCGCCAGGCTATCTCATCAGACCTTGTTCACTCGTCATTCCGGGGCCGCGCAACGCGCGGAACCCGGAATCCACCATCGCGCCGTGCGGAAAGCTGGACCCTGGGTTTGCGACTGCGTCGCGCCCCGGGGTGACGAGTTCCATATGCGCAAAAGCAAAAGCCATGGGCGATGACGGAACTAAATAATCTTCCTCACCATCTTCAGCATCTTGTCGGTCTTCGCCGAGAACGGCGGGTAGAGCATTTTCACGGACGCAAGTTTGCTTTGATAAAACACCGGCTTCATGTGCGAGAATCTCTCGAAGCCTTTTTCGCCGTGATAGACGCCGATGCCGCTCTTGCCGACGCCGCCGAAGGGAAGATTCTCCTGCGCGACATGCCAGAGCGTATCGTTGACGGTGACGCCGCCGGCGACCGTGCGCGCCAGCATGTCGACGCGCGCTGCGGCGTCATTTCCAAACCAGTAGAGCGCGAGCGGTCGGTCGCCCTTGTTGATGTGAGCGATCGCTTCCTCGCGCCCCGCGACCGAGAGGACGGGAAGGATCGGGCCGAAAATTTCTTCCTTCATCAGGGCGATCGACGGGGGCGGATCAACGACGATGGTGACCGGCAGCTTGCGCTGGGGATCGAGCGCGTTGGAGGAGCCGATTTCGATGACTTTCGCGCCGGCGTCTTTGGCTTCCGCGACGAGGGCCTTAAGGCGCGCAAAATGGCGCGGCGAAATGATCGCGGTGTAATCGTTGGTTTTATCGATATCGGGATAAAGCTCGCGCGCCGATTTTTCGAGCGCTGCAACCGCCGCGTCAAGTTTTGCGCGCGGCGCCAGCACATAGTCGGGCGCGACGCAGGTCTGTCCGGCGTTGAAGGTTTTCCCTTGCGCAATCGACAAGGCGGCCGCCGCAATATCGGCGCTCTCGTCGATGATCGCCGGCGATTTCCCGCCGAGCTCCAGCGTCACCGGGGTGAGATTTTTCGCCGCCGCCATATAAACGCGCTGGCCGATCGACGTCGATCCGGTGAAGAGAAGATGGTCAAACGGCACTGACGAAAAGGCCTGGCCAAGCTCGACGCCGCCGGTGACGACCGCCAGCACGCTCTCGTCGAATTCGGC
>JBBTJH010000074.1:0-4194 GCA_038059555.1 Pseudomonadota bacterium
CAGCAACACCGACGGTTTGGTCGCGAGGGCCCGCGCGAGAGCGATCGACTGCCGCTGTCCGCCGGAAAGGCCTTCGCCGCGCTCGCCGAGGCGCTGATCGTAGCCGGTCTCTGTCGCGCCGACAAAATCATGAACGCCGGCGATCTTCGCCGCATCGAGAATGTCTTCGTCAGAAATCTTCTCAAGCCCGAGCGCGATGTTTTCCTTGATCGAGCCGGTGAAAAGGCAAACGTCCTGCAGGACCGCGCCGATATGCGCGCGAAGATCGTTCGGCGCGATCTGACGGATATCGGTGTCATCGACCAGAACCTGACCTTCGGTCGGCTCGTAAATTCCAAGGGCGAGGCGAATGATCGTCGATTTGCCGGAGCCGTTGCGGCCAAGGACCGCGACGCGCTCGCCTTCTTCGATGGTGAAGCTCACCTTGTCGAGCGCTTTGGCTTTCTGTCCCGGATAGGAAAAACTCGCCTCGCGAAACTCAATGCGCCCCGCGAGCGCCGTGCGCTTCAAATAATCGCGCGTCGGATCGACCTCGGAGCGTGAGGCCATCAACTCGTCAAGCGCCTTATAAGAACTTAGCGCGCCAGCGACGCGTCCGAGGAGGCCCGCGACCTGCGCGAGCGGCGCCATCGCGCGCCCCGTCAAAATGACGCAAGCGATCAACCCGCCCATCGAAAGAGAGTGCGCGCCAACCATCAAAACGCCGACAACCACGATCCCGACTTGCGCGCCTTGCTGGGCGAACCCGGAAAAATTGACAGCGAGCTGATTGATGAAGCGGCCGACGGTCGCGATGCGCGCCTGTTTTAAGACGCCGTCCTTCCAGCGCCGGCGCATCAGATCGCCGGCCGCAACGCTTTTCACCGTTTCAAGCCCCGATAGCGTTTCGATGAGAACGGAATGCTTCACATGCCCTTCCTTCATCGACTCCCTCGTATTGCGGAGGATCAAAGGCTGGGTGATCAGCGCGATAATCAGCGCGGCGAAGACGCCGATCAGCGGCACCAGCGCAATCGGGCCCCCGATCATCGCGATCGCGCCGATAAAAATGAAAATAAACGGGAGATCGACGACCGCCGTCAGCGTCGCCGATGAAAAGAAATCGCGAAGGTTCTCGAACTCCTTGACGAGACCCGCCGTCGCGCCGACGCCGCCTTTTCGCGCGTCGAGCCGCATCGCCATCAGATTATCGAAAACCTTGGCGCCGACGACAGCGTCGAGGCGCTGGCCGGCGACGTCGATGAAATAGCCGCGAAGCGATTTCAAGATGAAGTCGAAAAGGTGCGCGAAAAGAACGCCGATCGTCAAGGCAAGGAGCGATTCCATCGCATTGTTGGGGATGACGCGATCATAGACCGTCATAATGAAGAAAGACGAGATAAGGCCGAGAAGATTGACGAAAAACGCCGCGATGATGGTCTGACCGTAGACCTTGGAATTGCCAAGCAATGGGCCGAGCAGCCAGTGCTTGGTCGAGGCGATTTCCTGAATGATCGAGCGAACGCTACTCATTGGTGGAGGCCCTGTCTTCGTCGCGCGGCGAGAAAAAGCGCAGCAGATCGCCGGTAAATTCCATCAGCTCGTAAGACGCCATATCGCGGTCCGCGAGACCGGAGAGATAGGCGGCGCCCGCTTCAAACCAGTCGCTTTCCGCCTGGATGACGTCGAGAAGATCGCCGCGCGCCGCACGAAACCGTTCGGCGACCATGGCACGCGCCTCATTATTGGCGATCAACGCGGCTTCAAGCGCGTCGAGGCGCTCATTCGCCGCTTCGCGCCGTTCAAAGGCGATGGCGGCGTCGCGTTCGATTTCGAGACGGACCCGGTCTTCCTCGAATTTCTGCTGCTCGGCCGCGCTTTTTGCACGGCTGATCTCGGCGCCGCGCGCGCCGCCGGCGAAGAGGTCGTATCGCATGTTGACCCCTGCACGGACGTCATAGTCCTCCGCGCCATGGAGGACGTCAAAACTTGTGCCGGTGACGCTCGCGCGGATTTCCGGAATGCGGCTCGCTTTCGCCGCACGGCGCTCGGCGGCGGCGCTTTCAGTTCTGGCGGCCGCTGCGGCGACGACCGGATTTTTTTGCATGGCGAGCGCGATGGCCTCGTCGCGCGACCCGACTGCGACCGATTCATAATTCGGGAATTGCAGCCTTTCAGGCGCAGATCTGAAATATTCGGCGTATCGCACATCGGCGACGCGGGCGCTTTCCTTGATTGCAGCGACCCGCGAACGGGCGCCGGCAAGCCGCGCCTCGGCGCGCAGCACATCGGATCTGGCTGCAGCGCCGGCGCGTTCGCGCTCTTTCACATCGGCCAGCAGTTTTTCATGATGCGCGACATAGTCCGCGCCAAGCGCCAAAATCGCCTGATGTACGGTGACATCGTGATAGGCGGCGAGCGCGGCGAGCGCGAGTTCGTTGATGCGCGCGTCGATCGAGCGTGATGCTTCGGTCCGGCGCGCCTTCGCACTTTTGATGCGTGCGAATGTCGCCCCGCCGTCAAAAATCAGCTGGCTCGCCGAGACGCCGACATTCACCTGCTCGTCAGGACGAAGCGATTCAACGACATTGGTCGTTCCGGAGTTAAAGCGGCGCGCGATGACGTAATCGGCGTTGGCGTCGGCGGCGATGCGCGGATAAAGCGCGGCGCGCGCAGCCTTGGTTTCCGCGCGGGCGATCGCGGCTTGTGAAGATTGCGCCGCGAGAATGGGGTGATCGCCTATCGCCGCCTGGATTTTGCGGTTGAAGTCCTCATTGACGCCGAGACTGTCGGCGACGTAACCGGCCTGGCCGAGCGCGCCGGCAACGCTCGCATTCGCAAAGCTCGCCTCTTTGGGATAGAGCGATCCTTCGGCCGCATAGCCGAAGGGGGCCGGAACCAGCATCATGGCGGCCGCTCCCGCCAGCAAACTCAACCGCAGCCGCGTCATACCGATCGCCACTCCTGTCCCCGGACGTCGCGAAGCGGCGTCATGGTTAACGAAGTGAGGCTTAGAGGGAGTGTGTAGACAAATTCTTAACCAAGCCGGTCCGGAGGCGGTCGGCGGATGAAATCGCGGTCATTTTCCCTTGTCGGCATATTGCCGAAGGTGCGGGGGGAGCTTTTGCGCGGAAATCGAGGGGCTCGCCGGCGCCGGGCGGGCGGGCGTCGGGGCGGCCGGGATCTCTTCGGGCGCTGGCGCCTGCGGTTTCAGGCGGACGGCTGCAATCGATCTGGCGATGCCGACGCACATGCCGCAGAGAAGCCAGTGCACTTCAGAGACCTGTGCGACGACGCTCGACGTCGTTGCGATGACCAGCATGACGCTCGCGAGAGCGGCAAGCCACGCCTGACTGTAAATGGCGATTTCGGGATCGATCGCGCGTGCGGCGCCGATCGCGCGATACGCCGTCAACGCCGAAAAGAAACTGACGCCGACAAACAGCGACAGGCCGACGAGCCCGGATTCGAGCGTCACCCGCAGATAGGAGTTGACGATATCGATGATCCCCTGCCCCTGAATGAGCTGCTGCATCGCCGGATGCATCATGAAATCTTCAGAGCCGAACCATTTCGTCTCCATCGCGACCGACCAGCCGATATCCATCAATTGCTGGCGGTAATCGATCGAGCTCGTTGACGAGTCGCCGACAAACGGCAGCAGGCCGATAATCTGGTCGCCGATCGGCGACACCGAGAGCGCCAAAAATCCAGCGGTCCCGACCAAGCCTAGACGCGTCAAATTCTTCAGCGGCTTGTCGCTGGTGAACACAAAGGCGACAACCGCGAGCGCGGCGCCGACCCAGGGCCCGCGCGAGAATGTCGCGAGCAATCCGACGCCAAGGGCGCCAAGTCCGCCGATCGCCAGCAGCTTTCGCTTCGAGGAAGAGATGAGCGCCAGCATCATCGGGATCGCCGCCGCCAGAAAAAGACCGAAGGCGATCGGGTCGAACACCGACGCGTAGGCGCGAAGAAAACCGGTCCGAAATGTATAGCGGGCGCGCTGGAAAATATCCCAATTATCGACGGCGCTCTTATAAGGGTGCCAGCTTAAGACGACTTCGACGACCGCAACCACCGACAAAATGAGTAGCGGCAGCACGAAAGCAAGCGTCGTTGTCCTTAGCCGTTCCTTTGTCCAGTTGACGCGGCTGAAGACAAGATAAGGCCCGAACGCCGTCAGGATATAAGCGGTCGACTGGCGAAACCCATCCG
>JBBTJH010000075.1:0-4392 GCA_038059555.1 Pseudomonadota bacterium
TGGACGGTCGATGCCGAGACCGTCGTCTATGACAATCCGTGGATAAGGGTGACAGACTGCAAAGTAACGCAGACGGATGGCGCGCCCGGCGTTTACGGCGTCGTGCATTTCAAGAATATTGCGGTTGGCGTCCTGCCCATTTTGGAAGATGGCGGCGTGCCGCTCGTCGGCCAGCATCGCTTCCCGCATAATTCCTATAGCTGGGAGCTTCCGGAGGGCGGCGGCGCACGCAATGTCGATCCGTTGGCGTCAGCGCGGCGCGAGCTTGCCGAGGAAACCGGTTATCGCGCCCGCCATTGGCTGCCTCTGGCCGAGTTCGACGTTTCAAACTCGGTGACCGACGAGAAATCCACATGTTTCCTCGCCTGGGGGCTTGAAGCGGGCGTTGCTGAACCCGATGCGGACGAGATCCTTGCTCAACGCACGGTTAATTTTTCTGCGCTTCACGAAATGGTGCTTAAAGGCGACATTCGCGATTCTCTGACTATAATCATGGTTCTGAAAGCGCGCGCTCTCGCCGAAGCGGGACGGCTTCCGGCGGATATCGCGCGGCTGATTTTAGGGAGCGCCAGATGAGCGTATCCAAGGTTTTAAAACTCTCGCGCGACCAGACGTGGCCGCGCATGCGGGTCGAGGCGGCGTCAGCGGCTGCGCGCGAGCCGGCGCTTGCGAGCTTCCTGCATGCGAATGTGCTCAATCACCAGTCGTTCGAGGACGCGCTTTCTTATCGCCTTGCACAGAAAGTCTCCGACGGCGATATGAACGCGATGATCTGGCGCGACGTCTGCCTTGAGGCTTATCACGACGAGCCGTCAATCGTTGAAGCGGGGCTTGCCGACATACTCGCGGTTTACGAACGCGACGCCGCTTGCAACGAATATGTGCAGCCCTTCTTATTCTTCAAAGGTTATCTGTCGCTGCAGGCGCAGCGCGTCGCCAACTGGCTGTGGCGCCATGACCGCCGCCCATTGGCGCTTTACCTGCAAAGCCGGATGTCGGAATTGTTTCAGGTCGACATTCACCCGGCGACATCGATCGGCAAGGGCGTCTTCATCGATCATGCGACCGGCGTCGTCATCGGCGAGACGGCGGTGATCGAAGATGACGTGTCGATCCTGCAGAATGTGACGCTCGGCGGCACCGGCAAGGAAATAGGCGATCGCCATCCGAAAATCCGCAAGGGCGCGTTGATCAGCGTCGGCGCGAAAGTGCTCGGCAATATCGAAATCGGCGAAAACGCGAAAGTCGCCGCCGGCAGCGTCGTGCTGCATTCGGTAAAGCCCGGCTGTACCGTTGCGGGCGTGCCCGCCAAACCCGTCGGCGACTGCGCCAAATCGCCTGCGATCACCATGGATCAGGGCTTCGACGAGAATAAGCTCTAACGAAAAAGGCCGCCCTGTGGGAGCGGCCTTTTGAACCCGCAACGCCCGCTATTCTATTCGACGCCGGCGACCCATCCGATGCAGGACGCGGTGTCGTTGAGCGCATGCTCGCCGAGACAGAATGCTTCTTCATAGGGCGCTCTGGTCGCGGCGATGCACTGCTTCAAAGTCAGCGCCGCGAAGGAAAGGCACGAGTTCGATTTGTCGTTCTTGGCGTAAACGGCGACCGTCTTTGCATTGACGCCGCTTACGGCATAACGCGCAGCGAGATTCATGACGCGGTTCATGATGACTTGCGCATTAGGCTCGGTCATTCGCCCGGAACCGCCGTCCTTGCCCCATTCGGGATTCCACGCCGCATTGGCGCTCGCAAGGCTTGGCGCGGTGACGCCGTTATCGGTGACCGAAGCAAGGGAGGGCGCGGTCGCCGACGGACGCGAGCGCGCATAGGCATCAGCGTCCGACAAGCGAACGGCGCTCGCTGGAATTTTCTGTTTGCCCCACGACGTCTTTTGCATCGCGTAGGCCTGCTCCTTGAACGCTTCGCCGAGCGCCGAGAACCGGGCGGCGTCGTGCGTGGTCATGGCGAGAACCCGCGACATCGCCTCATCGGCGCCCTTGAGCTGTCGCGGATAAGAGGGATCGCTGGCGAGTTTGGCGAAGAAAGCATCTGAGCCGGTCATGCCGTTGACCTTTTTCTTGCTCGCGACTTCCTTTTCGAGCGCCTCGCGGAAGGCGGGCGTATCGGCGGCGACGAGCGCTGCATAGGCGACCCAGCCTGAGGAGAGGCTCTCCGATTTATGGGCGGAGAGGCGGCGATGGGCTTCCCGCGTCGTCTCGGCGCTGTTGAAGGGCGTTGCCTCAATCGCGGCGACGTCTTCTCTGTAGCTCACATAATCGGCCGCAGCGCGCTCAAGGGCGGTATCGCGGGGCTGGGCGAGCGATTCGGCGGAAACGCCGCTCGTCGCGGCGAACGCGAGGATGGACGCCGCCGAAGCCATTGCGCCGCCGATCCGGCGGGCGGGCGGGGTCGTCTGGAGGCTGAAATTTTGAACATCCGACCGGCGTTTTGCCGGCGAAAGACTACGCAACATGATCCGCTCCCGGTTCTGGCCCAATTTTCAGGCCAATCTCTACCCAATCCATACTTGTCGCGCCGCCCTGCACAGGGGCGCGGTCCGACCAATCTACATTCGGCCCCTTAACCGCTGTTTCGGGATAGTAGCGACATTCAATGCAAATTCGAGATGTTAATGATGAGCGGACGGTTGAAAAATCGACAGGGTTTGTCGTCACCGAATCATGGCGCCATACCGCAGCCGAAAGGATGAAGGGTTTAGTATTTGTTAACGGAGTCGCCTCCAGATGGTCAGGTATCGTTAACCGGGCTTTCCCATCCCTTTACTGGCGGCGGGAAGGTCACCCGCAGGACTGACATGATCATTTCGACGGCCCTTAACGGACTTAGGACCCGCCTGATCGACTTTCTGGGCGGGGGCGCCGCGTTCCGGGGCGGCGGCGGGGCTGCGGTCGCGCTGGTCTCGGCTGACGGGCGGATTTTGAAGCTTTCCGACCCCGCGAGCCGGATGTTCGCCGACGCGGGCAAGGCCGAGACGCTTGCTGCGCTGTTCATGGCCGATGACCGCGAAAGCGTTGATCGGGCGATCCGCTCGAAGGCGTTTTGCCGGCTGGAGGCGCGGGCGAGGCGACCCGGCGGCGCGGCCGGCAATTTTGACATCGTCCTGGAGCGCCGCGCCGATGGTCGCGCGGCCGCCCTTTTGATCGATCGCACGGCCGAAAAGCGCGACCAGCGCCGCCTCGACCAGGAAATCGACCGGTCGCGCGCCGAGGCGGCCGAAAGCGCCGTCATGCTCGCCGATTTAAGTCACGAGATGAGAACGCCGCTAAACGCCGTCATCGGCTTTGCCGAAACCATCGAACGGCAGACCTTCGGGCCGGTCGGGCATGAGAATTATACGCAGTATGCGGAACATATCCGCATGGCGGGGCGTCACCTCCTCGATCTCGTCAACACCGTTCTTGATCTCTCAAAAATCGACGCTGACCGCTTTTCGTTATCTCGCGTCGCGTCGGATCCCGGCGCCATCGCGCGCGACTCGGCCGCCATGATGCGACATCAGGCGGAAGCGGCGGGGCTGACCTTGTCGATCGATATCGAGAACGGGCTTCCCGAAAGCTTCATCGACCCGCGCGCGGTGCGTCAGATCCTGCTGAACCTGCTCTCGAATGCCGTGAAATTCACCTCGGACGGCGCAGTGTCGCTTAGCGTCCGTCGCGACGGGGACGAAATTCTCTTCACCGTCAAGGATGACGGCGTCGGTATGAGCGCCGAAGCGTTAAAAGCCATCGGCGCGCGCTTTACGAGCGCGCATGGATCGGGCGTCAGGGGGCAGGGCGGGGCAGGCCTTGGTCTGTCGCTTGCGATCAGCCTTGCCGAGCTTCATGGCGGGCGCGTCACGCTCGCCTCCGCGCCGGGCGAAGGGCTGACCGCCGACGTGCGCCTGCCGATTATCGCAGCGCCTGCGCCCGCTCGCGGCGCCGTCCGCGCCGTTCTCGCCAGCGCTCGCAGCGACGCGGACCTCGGCGACGCGCCGCCTTCGACGCAACTCGACCGCATCAAGGCTTATCGCCGCGCCAAGCCGAGAGTCGATGCGGCTTGAACCGACGCGCGCGCGGTCCATATTAGTCCGCGCATGAGCGAGCCACGTCTTAAATCCGAATTTCGCGTCGCCGCCCAGTTGCGGCGCGCGCACGCCGTCGGCGCCTTCGCGGTTGTCGCCCGGCGCGGCGATCCCGATGCCGGCGCAATCGCGGTCAAGGTCTATCTCGGCAAGCGCCAGGCAAGACTTTACGTTCAATCGCATGATGAAAATGGAAACAGGATCTGGCGCGAGCCGTTCGACGGCGCCGCCGACGAAGCGCAGATCGACGCCTATCTCGACAATGAGCGACGCTTTGATCGCGACCTGTGGATCGTCGAAATAGAAGA
>JBBTJH010000076.1:0-13773 GCA_038059555.1 Pseudomonadota bacterium
CTCAATGACGGATTATTTCCCTCATGGGTGTTCGATCCGGCGTCGCGCGTCCCGGATACGAAACTCTTTGACTATGTGAAAGCGGCGGGGATCGCCTTCGCCAGCAAAGACCAGACGGTCGCCGACATCGTCAACAAGGACGATATTCTTTATGCGCGCTTCTGGGAGCCGCTGACGCTTGCCGTGCTCAACACGACGCCAGAACTTGGGCAAGCGCGCCTGTTGTGGTCGGTCATTCGCGAAACATTTCTGCTGGGCGGCAAGGCGTCGCGGCCGCTGGCGGCAAAGCGCGGGCTGGGGACGGCGTTTATCGATCCCGCGATAAAGCATCTCAGATCGAAAGGCGCCGATATCCGTTTTAACGCGCGTCTGCGCGCGGCAGAATTCTCCGACGGGCGAATTTCGGCGCTCGATTTCGGCGAGGAAAAAATCGCGCTCGGCGCCGGCGACGAGGCGATCTTCGCGATACCGCCGTCGCGCCTTAAACAGATTGTCCCTGATCTCGATCCGCCGGACGATAACGCCTCGATCCTCAACGTGCATTACCGGACGCTGCACAAGGTTCCTCTGGCGCCCCTTTGCGACGGGCCGTTCATCGGCATGGTCTCGTCGGACGCGCATTGGTGTTTTGTGCGCGACGATGTCGTCAGCCTCACCGTCTCGGCGAGCCACGCCATTGGCATGGACGACGTGCCGAACCAGAAGGCCGCGGACGACATGTGGCGGGAAACCCAAATCGCTCTCGATCTCGGAAATACGCCCTATGAGGCGGTGCGGGTGATCCGCGAACGGCGCGCGACGCCGGACCAGTCGCCGGAAGCCGCGCAAAAGCGCCTTAAACCCGAGACGCAATGGAAAAACCTGACGCTCGCCGGCGATCACACCGCGACCGGCGTTCCAGCAACCATTGAAGGTTCGGTGAGATCAGGCGATAGAGCGGCGGCGATTGTGTTGAAGCGCCGGAGGAATGCATGAGCGGATTTATCGGTATCGTCTGCGGCCTCAAATCAGAGGCGAACGCGGTTCGCCTTAGCATGAAGGCGGCGGGCGTTGACGCGTCGAAGGTGAGGATCGGCGTTTCCGGCGCCAATGCCGACCGCGCGGAAGAAATCGCGCAAGGGTTTCTGGACCAAGGCGCAATAGCGATCGTCAGCGCCGGGCTTTGCGGCGGGCTCGATCCGGCGCTCAAAAGCGGCGATCTCGTGCTGGGCGAGCGCGTCGTCTCGGCGCAGGGCGATATCGTGATCGCCGACAAGCGGCTTTCCGCAGCGGCCGATAAATTCTCGCCGCGCCATGTCGCGATTTTCGGCTCTGACGAAATCGTCGATTCGATCGAAAAGAAAAAAGCGCTGTTCCAGCGCTACGCCGCTGAAACCGTCGATATGGAAAGCCATGGCGCGGCGCGCGCGGCCGCTAAGGCGGAAATTCCGTTCATCGCCATTCGCGTTGTCGCCGACGGGCATGAGCGCGTGCTGCCGAAGGCGGCGCTGCGCGCGGTGACGCCGTCGGGCGGCGTCAATGTGCTGAACGTCCTGATCGATTGCGCGCGGGAGCCGCAGCAGTTTGAGCAGATTTTCGCGCTCGGCCGCGATTCAGGCGCTGCGACCGAAGCGCTACGCCGCGACTTCGGCGGCTTCCTTGGCGCTTTTCTTGCCGCTCTCGATCTTTGACATCTCTTCGGCGACGAGTTTTTCGTGAACGTCGACGGCTTTGCGCGCCTTTAGGAGATTGATCTCCGGCGCCATCGGGCCTTCGGTCCGGATCGCGAACATGTTTTTGAGCTTCATCAGCTTTAAAGGGTTCTTCACCGCATCCATCGCCGCCGTCGGCTCATAGCCGCAATGCGCCATGCAGTTGGAGCACTTGTCGTATTTGCCGGTGCCGTAGCTGTCCCAGTCGGTCGTTTCCATCAATTCCTTGAAGGACGACACGTAGCCTTCGCCGAGAAGGTAGCAGGGCTTTTGCCAGCCGAAGACGTTGCGCGTCGGCGAGCCCCACGGCGTGCAGAGATATTCTTCGTTCCCCGCAAGGAAATTGAGGAACAGCGTCGAGTGCGACAGGTTCCATTCGCGCCCGCGCTCTTTGCCGAGGCGGAAAATGTCGCGGAAGAGGTTCTTTGTCTTCTCGCGCGACAAGAAGTGATCCTTGTCCTCGGCGCGCTCATAGGCGTAGCCGGGCGAGATCGAGATGTTGCAGCCCATGTCGGTCGCAAAGTCGAGATAATCGGCGACTTGCTTTGCCGTCATATTGTCAAAGATCGTCGCGTTGACGTTGACCTGAAAGCCTTTTTCCTGCGCCGCCTTGATCGCCTGGACGGCGATCTTGAAGGTGCCTTTTTGATCGACCGCGCGGTCGTGCTCTTCTTCAAGCCCGTCGAGGTGGACCGAGAAAAACAGGAACGGCGAGGGCTTAAAGAGGTCGAGCTTTTTCTCGAGCAGAAGCGCGTTGGTGCACAGCGACACGAATTTCTTGCGCGCGACGATGCCCTCGACGATCTCGCCGATATCCTTGTGGATCAAAGGCTCGCCGCCCGGAATGGCGACAACCGGCGCGCCGCATTCGTCGACCGCGTCGAAGCATTCCTGAACGGTGAGGCGCTTGTTTAGAATCGGCGCCGGGTAATCGATCTTGCCGCAGCCGGGGCAGGCGAGATTGCAGCGAAACAGCGGCTCAAGGAACAGCACAAGCGGATAGCGCTTATTGCCCATCAGCGACTGTTTCATGACATAGGCGCCGACGCGCATCTGCTGGTGAAGCGAAACTGACATCCCCTGAACTCCGGTTTGTTTTTATCGTTTAGGCGTTTTCGACCGCCCACGATTCCATCGCCGCAGACGGGCGAGGAACGTCGGCAAGTTCGGCAGGCAGTTTGAAGTGAACATTTTCGCGAACGCCGTCGAGCTTTTCGACGGCGACCTCGCGGATCGTGCGCAATTTGGCGATGGTTTCCTGCACCAACGTCTCGGGAGCCGACGCGCCGGCGGTGACGCCGATGACATTGACGCCGGATACCCAGTCGAGATTGAGCATGCCGGCGTCTTCGATGAGATAGGCTTTGATGCCGAAATTCTCGCCGATCTCGCGCAGGCGGTTTGAATTCGAGGAATTATGCGCGCCGACGACGAGCAGCATATCGACCTGCTTGCAAAGCTCGATGACGGCCGTCTGGCGGTTTTGCGTCGCGTAGCAGATGTCGCGCGTGTCGGGTCCGATGATCGTCGGGAAGCGCAGTTTAAGCGCGGCGATCACGTCCTTGGTGTCGTTCACCGACAAGGTCGTCTGCGTGACGAAGGCGACGCGTTCGGGATCGCGGACGTTCAGCGTCGCGACTTCATGGGGCTCTGAGATGACGTGGACGACGCCCGGTATCTGGCCGAGCGTTCCTTCAACTTCCGGGTGGCCGAGATGTCCGATGAGGACGATGTCGAAATCTTTCTCGGCGTAGCGGCGGCCTTCCTTGTGAACTTTGGTGACCAGCGGGCAGGTCGCATCGATGACGCCGAGATCGCGCAGCTGCGCGCCGTTCTCGACTTTTTTGGAAACGCCGTGAGCGGAGAAAATCGTCACCGCGCCGACCGGCACCTCGTCGATCTCCTCGACGAAGATCGCGCCGTGCGCGCGCAAGGTGTCGACGACGCGCTTGTTGTGGACGATTTCGTGGCGGACATAGACCGGCGCGCCGTATTTTTCGAGGGCGCGTTCAACGATGTCGATGGCGCGCTCGACCCCGGCGCAAAAGCCGCGCGGCTGGGCCAGAATGACGCGCAAAGCCTTTCCCTTGTCGCTCATCGTCGAACTTCCTTCCTCGGGGCCCGAACCGCCAAACCCCTAGCTCGCAGCTAGGCGCTCGGGCCTTATTCCATGCCGGCGCGGGGCCGGCAACGCCCTTGAGAGGGGTTAGAGCCAGCCTGTTGCCGGCGGGCTATAGCCCGATCTATGCCGCAGTGCAAAATGAAGCTCGCCGGCCCGGCCGCTTGTCACGGCGAATTGACCGGCGGGGCGGGGCCGCTAGGGTTAGAACGGCCCCCGCAATGGGGCGGTTCAGTGAGCGGGGCGTGATGGCGGCGTTTTTCCAGAATTCCGAATCGAAGAGCCTCGCGGAAGGCCTTTGGCCAAGGCCGAAAATCCTGTCGGCGCTGAGGAAGCGCTACAAGGCGTTGGACGATCTCGGCGAAGAGAGCGGCTTTGCGATTTATGGCGTCACTGACGGCGACGTCCGCTTCGCCGTCGTCATGGCGATGGTTGAGGGCGCGAAGGACCAAGTCTCCGAGGTTGGATTTCTCGCGCGCTTTTCCGGCTTCAACCTCAGCCAGTCGCAGCTCGACAGCGTCAACCGCAATCTCCACATCTCGGTCGCCTCGTTTCACACCGATGGCGATCTCTATCTGATCGGCGGCGTCGCCGCGGCCGGCGAATTCAAAGAGGGGACTTTCCTCCTGATCCTCGAGGCCTGGCGGCGCGATCTCCTCGTCATTCTCCAGTCGATGAGCCTGTCGCAGACGCTCGCCGGCGCGCACCCGGCGGCGCAGCTTCAGACCGCGTTGAAATTCGCGACCAATCGCGCGCCGGAAAGTGAAAGCGCTGCGGGCGATCTCTTTGCCGCTTATGCCGGCGGCGCGCGCCGGGCGATGGCGTCGTGCGGCGTCTGCGGCGGGCGCGGCAAAACCGGATTTCTCGCGCATTCTTGTGACGCGTGCGAGGGGTCGGGGTTCGTCGCGGCGCGGCGGCCCTGATCCCCGGTTGAGCCTTCGGGCTCACGCGGCTATGGAGCGCGCGGTGAAAATTATACGGGAAGCCCTCGCAGATGACCGCCTTTGAAACCCGCATCAAGGAAACGGCCGCGCTTGTTGAAACGGCGCTTGACGGCTTCCTTCCGCGCCGGTCGGGTCCCCTTGGCCGCGTCGTTGACGCCATGCGCTGCGGCGCTCTCGACGGCGGCAAGAGATTGCGCCCGTTCCTCGTCATCGCGGCCGCCGACATGTTTGGCGCGCCGCGTTCGCGCTCGATCAGGACCGGGTGCGCGGTCGAAATGATCCATTGCTACAGCCTTATCCACGACGATCTTCCGGCGATGGACGATAGCGATCTGCGCCGCGGGCGCCCCTCGGTGCACAAAGCCTATGACGAGGCGACAGCGATCCTCGCGGGCGACGCGCTGTTGACGCAGGCGTTCGAGATTTTGGCGGAGGAGGAAACCCATCCCGATGGCGCGGTGCGCTGTCGTCTCGCGCTCGAACTCGCGCGCGCGTCCGGCAAGGACGGCATGGTCGGCGGCCAGATGATCGACATCTACGCCGAGCAGAAGAAGTTCGACCTCGCGGGGATCGAAGAGCTGCAAAGGCTGAAGACCGGCGCGATCATCCGCTTTTCCGCAATCGCCGGGGGAATTGTCGGCGGCGCGTCGGACGCAGACGTCAACGCGCTCCGTCTCTATGCGGAGGATTTAGGGCTCGCCTTCCAGATCGTCGACGACATTCTGGACGCGACGGCCGACTCTGAAACGCTCGGCAAGCCGTCGGGTCAGGACGCCGAAATGGACAAGGCGACCTTCATCAAGCTTCTCGGCATGGACGGCGCCAAAAGGAAAGCCGCAGACCTCGTCGAGCGCTGCAAAGCGCATCTTGCGCCCTTCGGCGCGCGCGCGGAGCCGTTGAAGGGCGCGGCCGATTTTGTGTTTGCGAGAAAGAACTGAGTGGATAAAATAACATTCTAAAAAGGGGTGCTGAATGGGCAAGATAGCCGTTATTGAGAGGACATCTACGATCCCAGATAACGTAGATACAAGAATAAATTTCGGTGCAAGATTTAATGAGGCGCCAGCAGTAGAAATAACTGGGTTGGATGGTGCTCACGCACGAATTATTATCTCAGAGATTGATACGCTCGGCTTCACGGCTCATCCAGATACCTCCTTTCGATCGAACTCGCGGTTTAGTTGGCGAGCGGCTTCGGATAAAGGATTCGCAAAAAGGCCAATAAGCTACGGAACTAACAACGAAGACAAAAAAAATTTCAAAGCATTTGCATTTGTGTCGGGAACAATCTTGCTGCTTGCGGCAATCGTTCAGATAATTATTGGTTGGGATGAAGTCGTCGCAAAACTCGGATTTTAGAGTTTTCACGATGCGATAGCATCGCTAAACTCTACGCCTTTCCTTCCTTCTCAATCCGCGCAATCAGCGCATCAACGCTGTTCTGCGCAATGAACGCTGAGAATTCCTCGCGCTTCACCAGCATGATCGAGACGCCGCCGACAATGATGTCGATGGCTTTTTGATCGCCGGTCTGGAGCTTGCGGATGCGCCAGTCGAGATTGATCGGCGCGCCTTCCTTGCGCGTGAACTGAGTCCTCACGATGACGTCGCGCGGCCCGAGGGCTTTGGCGTCGATGACGGTGAGCGGACGGCCGATGATATCGGCGAACTGATCGGCGTAGAGCTTGGTGAGGTAAGGCGGGAAGGCCGCGTCATAGCGCGCGAGCTGCGCCTCGCTCATCGATTTGCGAGTGTCGCCGATCATGAACTTGCCGATGACGTCGAGCGCGAGACCTTCGCTCAGCACCGCCTGAAAATCGCTGAGCTGATCCGCCTTCGTTTTTGTCGAGCTCAGCGCGGCGGTCGCTTTGCCGGTGAGGTCTTTTGCGAAAGCGATCGCTTCGTCGACCGAGGCCCCGGCGTCCTTGCTGGCGGCGTCCGCTTGCGCAGCAGCGACCGGCGCGGCGAGCGCGGCCGCGAGGCAGACGGCGATGGCGGCGAGGGTCTTTTTCATCTTTCGTCCTCTGGAAACAGGCCGCCGATCTAGGCGCCAATTGCGGCAGGATTTTAGCGCGCAGCTTACAAAACTGCGTGATTTGCCGCTTCTTAACCGACTTTTCGCCCCTCGAACACGCGGAACGCGACCGGGAGCACGATCAGCGTGCAAATCAGCGTGAAGCCGATGGCGATGGATAAAAGCTCGCCCATCGACGCCGTGCCCCGGTGCGGCGAGAGCATCAAGCTGCCGAAGGAGGCGACCGTCGTCAGCGCGGAAAAGAGGACGGCGCGCGGCGTCGAGGCGCCGAAGATGGTCTCGCCGGCGTCAAGCTGGCGCTGTCGCATGACGAGATGGATGCCGCTGTCGATGCCGATCCCCATCAGCAGCGGCAGCACGATGACGTTGGCGTAGTTGAACGGGATGTTGAGAAGGACGCCCGACGCCGTCGTCAGCACGGCTGCGAGCGCGAGCGGAAACAGCATCAACAGCACTTCGTCGATCCGCCGCAAAAGCACGGTCAGAAACAGCGTGATGATGACGAGCGCAATTCCCGTCGCCTGCATCATGGCGCCGGAGATAACCTCGCCCGCGCGCTGGCTCTGGATGGCGCCGCCGGCGATATCGGGAATTTCCGCCGAGACCGAATTGACGAACGCCTTCAGCAATTTCGGATCGCGCACATCCTCCGCGGGGAGAATGTCGATCCGCCATACGCCGTCGGCCGAGAGATAGCGCTTTTTAAGATTGTCGGGCAGGGAGGCGATGTCGATATAACCGGCGTTGAACTGATCGCGCAGCCTTTGGACGAGCGCTGGCCAATAGGCGAAAATATTCGTCTCCGCTTTGGCGAGCGTGTCGTCGCTCGCCGCCGCGAGTGCGGCGGCAAGGCGCCGTGCGGGCGATCCTTCCGGATGGGCGGCTTCGAGCCGCGCCCTCAGCGCCTCCGCGCCCGCGCGCGCCGCCGGCGCCCCGGATGTATCTTCCGCCGCATCGAGCGCGAAGACGAGCGACCCCGAGGCGTAGCTGATCAAGTCGAGTTTATCGTCCTGATCTTCTGGAACGAAATTCAGCAAGGATCTGACCCCGCCGACCTCGGCGATCGCGCGCGCTTTATTCGCGATTTGCGCCGTCTCAGCCTCGCTCGCCGCCATGGCCGTGACGCGGTAAGGGGTCGTGTCTTTGTCGGCGAACAAAAGGTTGAACCCCGCGACCGATTGCGAGTGAGGATCGCGCAGGCTCATCGGGTCTGCGTCGAACCGCGCCTTCGGCAGCAGCAAAAGCGACGCTGCGCCAAGCGCCACGATCGCAATCGCGAGCGGCGCGGCGAGATGGTCCCAAAAGCTCCTCCGGCTTTTCGGCTTGCGCGGCTTGAACGCGCGGCCCTCGCCGCCGAACGCGCCGAGCGCTGCCGGGATGAAAGTCAGCGACACGAAAAGCGCCGCCATGACGCCGACGCCGGCGATAATCCCAAGCTGCGCGATGCCGACGAAGGCGGTCGGAATAAAGGCGAAAAAGCCGAGCGCCGTCGTCAGCGCAGCGAGCGTCAAGGCGGGCCCCACCTCATGCACCGAGCCGCGAAGCGCTGCGGGAAGCTCTTCGCCGGCCCCGCGCCGCTCCTGGATGTGCAATAAAAGGTGGATCGCGAAATCGAGGCCGAGTCCCACCAGCAAGACGGTGAACGCGACGGAGACGAGATTGAGCTCGCCCACTGCAAACGCTGCAAAAGCGGCCGTCAACACAATCGTGATGACGAGCGCCGCGAGCGTTGTCAGCGACAGTGAAATCGAGCGGTAGCAAATAAGAAGCAGCGCCGCGACCGAGAGAAACGAAATCAAAAACGATAATTCGATGCCGCTCGTCACCGCCGACAGCTCGTCGGCGCGCAACGCCGGATCGCCGGTGATGAAGGTCTCGGCCCGTCCGTTATAGCCTGCTTCAATCGCGGCGATCTCCGCGCGCAGATCCGTGATGGCGGGTTTGGCGGGCTGCAGGCGCGTGAAGTCGAGCTTGGGCGTCACGTAAACCATGCGCGTATAAGCGGCTTCCGGCTCATCTGCCGAGATCGCGCCCATCCACGAAAACGGCCGCGCCTCGCCAGCAGCGCTCGCCTCGATCACGTCGGCGAGCTCCGCATAAATGCGATCGAGAGTTTCCTTGCCGAGCTCCGATTTTTCCGCGAGTTCGTCATTGCTGGCGAGCGACGCGAATAATTGTCCGGCGGTCGGCGCCTTGATCAGCGTTTCGATGAGGCTCGACGCTTTCGACATTTGCGTCAGCCGCAGCTCAAGATCACTAGTCTCCAGATAGAGAAGGCCGTTATTGCGAAAGAACGGCTCATCGGCCGGCGCGAAAACGCTCTCGTATATTTCCGGCTTGGCAAGCGCGCGGGCCCGGAGTTCTGCGGCGAAGGCGTCCGCCTCGTCCTGCGTCGGCGCGCGGACGATGACCGCGACATCGCCTTTAAGCTCCGGGAAGGCCTCGCGCAGCGCCTTCGCCCGCACCTGAAAATCGAGCGAGGGGTCGAGCATGGCGCTCGTATCGGTGTTCACCTTCAGATTGGTCGCGGCGTACCAGCCGGCGGCGATGGTTGCGGCCACGAAAAGACCGACCAGGATCAGCCCCGCGCGCCGGCAAGCGTCCGCCCAAGCAGTCAGGACTGTTTCGATGAGTTTAAGCATGTCGACCGGCTGCCCCGCCCCCGATGCGGATCGTCGTGGAAACAAAGGCTTGGACTATAGAGAGGTTCGATTCGCCGGGGCAATGGCGGCGCGCTTTCCTGGCCGCCGCTTGCCGCCGGTCGGGGCGGCGGCTAGAGCAGGGCCCGAATGACCGGAAAGACTGATATTTCAAAGGACTTGGCGTTTCTGGGCGGCAAGCGCCAGGAGATGACCGATCGCCTGCGCGCGTGGTGCCGGATCAACACAGGGAGCGCCAATCTCGAAGGGCTCGCCAGAATGCATGGCGCGCTGGGCGAGGCGTTCTCCGCCCTCGGCGCCGAGGTTGAGACTGTCCCCTCCGCGCCGCAGTCGCTGGTGACGGCGAAAGGCGAGACGGTCGAGCGGAGGCTCGGCGATTGCCTGCGCATCGTGAAGCGCCCGCAAGCGCCGGTGCGCGTTCTCCTCGCCGGCCACATGGACACCGTGTTCGCCCCCGATCACGCGTTTCAAGCTGACCGGATGATCGACGCCGACACCATGAACGCGCCGGGCGGCGCCGACATGAAGGGCGGCATTCTTGTGATGCTCTACGCGCTGATGGCGGTTGAGCGCTCGCGCTTTGCCGAACGCATCGGCTATGAAATCATCTTGAACGCCGACGAGGAAATCGGCTCGCCGGGTTCGGCCGCGCTCCTCGCCGACGCTGCAAGGCGCGCGCAGTTCGCGTGTGTGTATGAGCCCGCGATGGCGGACGGGACGCTCGCGGGCGCTAGAAAAGGCAGCGGGAATTTTTCGGCCGTGTTTTCAGGGCGCGCCGCCCATGCCGGGCGCGATCACGCGTCGGGCCGCAACGCCGTCATCGCGGCGGCGGAATTCATGACCGCGATCGACGCGATGTCGGGAAAGCGCAGCGGGCTCACCGTCAATGTCGCAAAGCTCGACGGCGGCGGCCCGAACAATGTCGTTCCCGATATGGCGGTCGTTCGCTTTAACGCGCGCGTTGAAGCTGCGGGCGACGCCGACTGGTTCATGGCCGAGGCGAAAAAACTGATCGCGGCGGCGAATGCGCGCGAGGGATACGGCGCGCATCTTCACGGATCGTTCGGCCGCCCGCCCAAACCGATGACGCCGCAGCTTGAAGCGTTTTTCAAAGCGCTCAAGGATTGCGGCGTCGAGCTTGGTCTCGATATCGGCTGGAAAGCGACCGGCGGCGTTTGCGACGGCAACAACATCGCCGCGGCGGGCATTCCCGTCATCGACACGCTCGGTGCGCGCGGCGGCGACATTCATTCGTCGAATGAATATGTAAAACTCGACAGCCTTGAAGAGCGCGCCAGACTTTCCGCGCTGCTGCTGCTTCGCGTGGCGGCGGGCGACATCCCAAATCCCGGAGCAAGACTTTCATGAGCGTGCCCTACATTCGTCCGGTCCGGCCGGAAGATTTCAAACAGCTGCGCGAGTTTGCCCGCGTCACCGGCGGCGGCATGACCAATTTGCCGAATGACGACGATGCGTTGCAGGAGCGGATCGACCGCGCCGTCGCAAGCTTTGCGAGCGGCGCGACGGCGCCGGGCGGCGAGGTTTACATGATGGCGCTCGAAAAAGACGGGCGCATCATGGGAACGTGCGGCGTCTTTTCGGCGATCGGGCTGAAAGAAGGCTTCATCAATTACAAGCTGATCGACGAAGTTCACTATTCCGAAGAATTCAATCGCACGACGCGGCGCACTGTCTTGATGCCGAGCCATGATTTCACCGCCTGCGCCGAGGTCGGAATGCTGTTCGTTGCGCCGGATGGGCGCGGGCTCGGCGCTGGAAAACTGCTGGCGCGCGCGCGCTATCTTTTCATTGCGCAAAAGCCGGAGATTATCGCTGAACATATCTGCGCCGAATTGCGCGGATGGCGCGGCGCCAATGGCGAGCAGCCGTTCTGGGACAGCGTCGGCAAGCACTTTTTTGAAATGGGCTTTGAAGAGGCGGATCTCCATAACGCCGCCAACGGCAATCAGTTCATTCAGGATCTGATGCCGCGCCATCCGGTCTACACCGTCTTCCTGTCGGAGGCGGCGCGCGCCTGCATCGGGCGCCCCCATGACGGCGCGAAGCCCGCTTACGACATGCTGCTCGAAGAAGGCTTTGAGTGGGACAATTACATCGACATCTTTGACGGCGGGCCGCTCGTCGACGCCAAAACGAACCAGATCCGCACCATCCGCGAAAGCCGCGTGAAGCGCCTCTTTGCAACCGGCGAAGTTGACGGCGGCGCGACTTATCTGATGGCGGCCGGCGCTGTATCGACCTTCCGCTGCGTGCGGGAGAAAGCGCAAATCGACGGCGACTCGCTGATCGTCTCAAAGGCGACGGCGAAGGCGTTGAACGTCAAAGTCGGCGACGACGTTCGCTGCGTTGAATGGTGATCTATGGACAAACTCTTCATCAACGGCGAATGGCGCGATGGGCGAGGGCCCGTGATCCGCTCGGTCGATCCCTCGACGGGCGAGCAAATTTTCGAAGCCGCCTCCGCGACGCGCGAAGAGGTCGCGTCCGCGATCTCGGCGGCGAGATCTGCGTTTGAAGGCTGGGCGCTGACGCCGCTCGAAAGGCGTATCGCAATCCTCGAGCGCTTTCGCGACTTCGTGCAGCGCGATGCGGAAGAGCTCGCGCGTCTCATTTCGAAGGAAACCGGCAAGCCGTTCTGGGAAACCAAAACCGAGGCCGCGTCTGTCGCCGGCAAAGTCGATATATCGGTTCACGCCTATCGCGAGCGCACCGGCGAGAAATCCGCCAATCTCGGACCGAGCCACAGCGTGTTGCGGCACAAGCCGCATGGCGTGATGGCGGTGCTGGGGCCGTTCAATTTTCCGGCGCACCTGCCGAACGGGCATATCGTCCCGGCGCTGATCGCCGGCAACACGGTCGTCTTCAAGCCGTCGGAACTGGCGCCCGGCCCCGGCGGATTTCTGGTTGAGCGCCTTGAAGAAGCAGGCGTTCCCAAAGGCGTCGTCAATCTCGTGCACGGCTCTCGCGAGACTGGCGAGGCGGTGCTCGACGCGGGCGGAATTGACGGCGTTCTCTTCACCGGCGGCTACCGGACGGGCCTTGCGATCCACAAGAAATTCGCGGACCGGCTTGATGTCATCACCGCTCTTGAGCTTGGCGGCAACAACCCGCTCATCTGGTGGGATACGGACGATATCGACGCGGCTGCGTGGACGGTCATTCAATCGGCGTTCTTGACGTCGGGGCAACGCTGCACCTGCGCGCGCCGCCTCATCGTGCCGGAAGGCGCGAAGGGCGATTTATTTATCGACGCGCTCGCAAAATATCGCGACCGCCTGATCGTTGCTCAGCCCTTCGCCGATCCCCAGCCCTTTATGGGGCCCGTGATCTCCGCAAAAGCGGCCGAAGGATTAGAGCGCGCCTTCGACTTCCGCGCCGAACAAGGCGGCGAGGTCATCCGCGCGCTTTCGGTGCAGGACGAGGGCTCGGCTTTTGTCTCACCGGGCATTATCGATCTGACGCGCGCCGTCGCCATCCCGGACGAGGAGCATTTCGGGCCGATGCTCGGCGTCTACCGCGCGCCGGATTTCGACGCGGCGATCGCGCGCGCCAACGCAACCTCGTTCGGCCTGTCAGCGGGGCTTCTCTCCGACGACGCGAAAAAATGGGAGAAGTTTCTGGCGCTCTCACGCGCGGGCATCGTCAACTGGAACCGCCAGACGACGGGAGCCGCGTCCTCCGCGCCCTTCGGCGGCGTCGGAAACTCCGGCAACCACCGCCCGGCCGCCTATTACGCAGCGGATTATTGCGCCTATCCGGTGGCGAGCATGGAGGGCGAGAAACTGATCGCCATGCCGGCGGGGCAGATTGGAATTAAGGCCTGACTTTTCACCGTGCATCCCCGCGAAAGCGGGGATCCACACGCTGGCAAAGATGGATCCCCGCTTTCGCGGGGATGCACGGGTCAAGGGTGGGGAGATGTTCCTCACAATATGCACCCCCGCCTTCGCGGGGATGCACGGGCTAGGGACGGGGAGATGTTCGTCACAACCGGCAAACCGTTTTGGGTCTACATGCTGGCCAGTAAAAGGAACGGCACGCTCTATATCGGATCGACAGACGATCTCAACAAGCGGATCTGGGACCACAAGAACGATGTGCGGCAGGGATTCACATCGCGTTATGGCGTCAAGACGCTCGTCTGGTATGAAGCGCATGAAGCGCGCTCGTCGGCGTTCCAGCGCGAACGTCAGATGAAAAAGTGGGAGCGCGCGTGGAAGATCAAGTTGATTGAAGAAATCAATCCCGACTGGCGGGATTTGTATGAGACGCTTAACGGTTAGAGCCGTGCATCCCCGCGAAA
>JBBTJH010000076.1:13783-14216 GCA_038059555.1 Pseudomonadota bacterium
CCCCCCCCCGGGGGGGAGGGGCGGGATGCAGGAGCTAGGGGTGAGATGCACGGGCCAGGGACGGGATGCACGGAGTAGAAAATGACCCACCACGAAATCAACTTCGACGGCCTCATCGGTCCGACGCATAATTACGCGGGGCTCTCCTTCGGCAATCTCGCGTCGCAGAAAAACAAGGGCGCGGCGTCGAACCCGCGCGCGGCTGTGCTGCAGGGCATTGCGAAAATGCGGGCGGTGAAAGCGCTCGGCCTGCATCAGGGGTTTCTCCCGCCGCAGGATCGCCCGCACTTAAAGACCTTGCGCGCGCTCGGGTTTGCGGGAACCGACAAACAGATCATCGAGAAGGCGGCGAAGTCCGCGCCGGAAATTCTCGCCAATTGCTACGCGGCCTCCTCCATGTGGACGGCGAACGCAGGAACCGTCGCGCCCTC
The DNA here is from genome assembly GCA_038059555.1 of Pseudomonadota bacterium. Classification (GTDB taxonomy): domain Bacteria; phylum Pseudomonadota; class Alphaproteobacteria; order Caulobacterales; family Parvularculaceae; genus Amphiplicatus. The sequence goes on from JBBTJH010000076.1 coordinate 14,215, forward strand.
GC
>JBBTJH010000076.1:14226-14529 GCA_038059555.1 Pseudomonadota bacterium
CGCCCTCGCCCGATACGGCTGACGGCAAGGCGCATCTGACGCCCGCCAATCTCGCGACGAATTTTCATCGCGCGATCGAGGGCGACACGACTGCGCGCGTTTTGAAGCACATTTTCGCGCCCGAAAAATACTTCACCCATCACCCGCTGCTGCCGGGCGGCGTTCATTTCGGCGACGAGGGCGCAGCAAATCACGGGCGCCTCGCGAGGACGCACGGCGACAAAGGCGTGCACCTTTTCGTCTATGGGCTCGATGGCGACAAATTCCCGGCGCGGCAGAAATTGCGCGCGAGCGAGGCGGTCG
>JBBTJH010000077.1:0-3913 GCA_038059555.1 Pseudomonadota bacterium
AGAGCCGACGGTCATAGTCCGGATGAGAGAAGATCTCACAGGCGACGCGCCTCAGGCGCGAACGCGGCTGCGCCTTTGATGGGCGCCAGCGGCGTTTGCGGCGGGCGTAAAAGGCTTGTGACCGCCCCGACGCTCTCGTTTCGCGAGTTTCGGGGTTTTTCATGTCTGGCGTTTCAAGAACGGTTCTGGCGGCGGCGCTCTCGGGGTTTTCGGGCGGCGCGTTCGCGCAAGCCTCAGAACCCATCGACGAGATCATCGTCGTCGCCGATCCGTTAGAGCTGACCGAGCTTGAGGGGAGCCGCTCGGTCTACGGCCTCGATCTTTCCTACGCCGACATTCCGCGCGCGATTTCCGCGATCAGCGACGAGACGATCGACCGCTTCAATATCGAAACCGTCGACGATCTCGCGGCAGTCGCGCCCGGCACTTTCTCGGGAAGCTTCTTCGGCGTTCCGGGCAGCGTCACCTTGCGCGGCAACAGAGCCGACAGTTATTTCCGCGGCTTCAAGCGCGCCGAAAATCCCGGAACCTTTCCAACCCCGATCGGCGCCAGCGAGCGCATCGAGGTCGTGCGCGGTCCAACGCCCGCGATTTACGGCGCCGGGCGCGTCGGCGGCTTCGTCAATGTGACGCCGCTGACGGCGCTGACGCAAAAGCGGATCGGCGAGCGCGGAACGCTTTTTGAAATCGGCGGGACGCTCGGCTCCTACGACAAGCGCGTCGTTCACGGCTCAGCGGGCGCAGCCTTCGATCTCGGCGGCTATGACGCCGGCGTCTACGCCTATGCGGAATACGAAAACTCAAACTCGTTCTATCGCGGCATTGAGCCCGAGCGCCTTCTCGTCCAGAGCGCCTTCACGCTCGCCGACGGGGACAAGTTCTCGCTCGAGATTGGCGGCGCCTATTATTCCTCCGAAGGCTACAAGCAGACGCCCGGATGGAACCGCGTCACGCAGGATCTCATCGACAATGGCGCCTACATCACCGGAAACGATACCGACCTTCGCGATCTCGACGGCAATGGCCGGTTGACGCCGAACGAGGTCGACGCGGCTGTCGGCTCGTTTTTTGGAACCTCGAACATCCGGCAGTTCATCGATTTCGGCGTCTTCCCGAACGCCGCCTTCGCGCTCGACAGCAATATCGGAACGGCGAAGCTCGACCCGCGCACGGTTTTCATTTCCGACCAGGACATCGCCGACGCTGAAACCGCGACCGCTTACGCCGATCTCGCTGTGACAACCGGCGCCGAACAGACATTGCGGCTGCAGGCGTTTTACGATGAGCTGGACGGCGATCTCTATCAAAGTTACGGCTTTGCCGCGCAGTATCTCTCTAACGTTATCGAACTCCGCGCGAGTTACGAATTCCCGCTGTCGATCGCAGGCGTCGATTTCAACAATGTCGCCGGCGCTTCCTGGCGCCGCTACGGCAACCATACGCGCCAGACATTTCTCTCCGGCTATCTCGTGCTCGACCGGCGCGATCTGACCGCCGGACCGACGGGCGGCGATATTTTCGACGACCCCTTCTCCGCCGAGCCCAATGGCATCGGCTGGGACACCGATCTCAGCTCCACGACGACGGACCTTGCGTTTTTTGCAATTTCCGACGCCGCGCTGACGCCGCGTTTGTCGCTGCTCGCGAGCTTGCGGCTTGACCGCTTCGCCGCATCCTCGATCAACACCGGCGCTACGATCTTCAACCCCGCCCTCGGCTTCGCGCGGTTCAAGGGCGACGATTTCAAGACGAGCTATGAAGCCTCGCTCCGCTATGCTCTCGGCGGCGGCGTCATGGCCTACGCGACTTACGCCCAGAATAACGCGCTCGAAACCAATGACGGCGGCGGCATCGAGGTTGATCGCATCTTCCAGAACAATTTCGTCGCCGATTCAAATTTAGTTGAAGGCGGCTTGAAAGTGGGCCGGGACGATCTCTTCGCCTCGCTCGCGATCTATCGCCAGAAGCGCCAGCGCAGCGATCCCTTCGGCAATCTCGATCAGGAAATTTCCAAAGGCGTCGAGGCGGAAGTCAAATATCTCATCAGCGATCGTTGGAGCCTCACCTCTGCGATGACGGTGCAGGAATCGCGGATCGGCGCGCCGGGCCCCTGCGGCTCCGGCAATGGCGAGTTCATCGTGCTGCCGCCCTCGCGCCTCGGCATTGCGGGCGTTGACGGCTATGGCGGGCTGTTCGCAGGCCTCAACGCGAGCTGTTTGCCGGAGCTTCAAAACGGCTACAAGCGCCGCACGACGCCGGACGTCATGGGATCGGGATTTTTGACTTACACCTCGCCGCGCACGGACTATGGAACCTTCGGCGCGACGGCCGGCGTTCTTTATGTCGGCGAGACCGGCGGCAAGATTGAGAACGCCATCCGCCTTCCCGCTTATGCGCTCGGTAAAGCCTCGATGTTCTGGTCGAACGGCGATTTCACCTTGACCGCGAATGTCGATAATCTCTTCGACAAGCGCTATTTCATCCCGGTGCAGAACGTCTATGAGGAAGTCGCGGCGCTCCCCGGCAGGGGCCGCGAGTTTTCCGTCACCTTGAAAGCCTCCTTTTGATGGACGAGCGCATCACCCCGCGCGCGATGGCGCTTTTGGGCGCTCTCGGCGCGATCTTCTTTTTGATCACCGCGACGACCTTCGCCTCGCTCGGCGTCATCTTGCCGGCGATGCTTGCGGAGTTTGACTGGAACTGGGGCACGGCGGGGTTGGGCTTTACGATGCTCGCGCTGATGACCGGCGTCTTCAGCCCCATCGCCGCTTCATCGCTTGAGCGTCTTGGCGCGCGCCTTCATTACGCCATCGGCGGCGCGGTCATCGTCGGCGGCTATCTTCTCCTCGGAACAGCGACGGGCGTTGCGGCGTATCTCGCCGCGACATCGATGCTGGGCGCGGGGTTTGCGCTGCTCGCGAATGTGCCCGGCACCTATATCGTCGGGCGCGCGGCGCCGCTGAAATGGCGAAACATCGCGATTGGCGGCTATCTCGCGGCGGGCGGCGCCGGCGGCGTGTTCGGACCGCTGATCGCCAACGCGCATGTGACAAGCGGCGGCGACTGGCGCGTCTATTGGTTCGCCTCGGCGATAAGCGCCGGCGCCATCGTGATCCTTATCGTCGCGCTGGTCGAAAAATCGCTGGCGCAAGGACCCGGCGTCCACCGCGCCGCACTCAGCGAGCCGACTTCTGTCGGCGCCGACTGGTCGCCGCGCGACGCGATGAGGACGCCGGCTTTTATCGTGATTTCAGCCGCGTTGACCGTCGCTTATTTCTGCGGCGTCACGGTCAGCACCTGGTCCGTCGCGCATCTGCAGAACGCCGGCCTCGCGCCCGCCTTCGCGGTTTCGATGTTCAGCCTCTATTCGGGTCTCAACGCCGGCGCGCGCGCGGCCGGCGGCGCTCTCGTCCGCCATATCGACGCGAAGACGCTTCTCGCCGCCGCGCTCCTCGCCAATGTCATCGGCATGAGCGCGCTCGCTATCGCGCATACCGCGCCGCTTGCGATCGTCTTTGCTGTGTTCGACGGGTTCGCCTTCGGCATGGCGCTCTTTGCAACGACGGCGCTCCTCATCGATTATTTCGGATTGAAGAACAGCCCCGCGCTGCTCGGCGGCGCCAATCTCGCAGCGACAATCGCCATGCTGGGGCCGACCATCGCGGGACAGACCGCCGACCGCTGGGGCAGCTTCGCGCCGATTTTCATGATCTATGCAGGCGCGGCGCTGATAGCGGCGATTGCGGTCGGCGCGATGAAAAGGCCAGTGCGCGCTTAGAGCAAAAAGCCCTAAACAAGAAACACACACCTCTTTACCCTGAGAATCTGGCTCATAAATCGAAAACGAGCGGCGCTTCTGCTCCCCCGCCTCTTGCGGGGGAGCTGTCACGCGAAGCGTGACTGAGGGGGCGCG
>JBBTJH010000078.1:0-6089 GCA_038059555.1 Pseudomonadota bacterium
CGCCTATCTTGTTAAGCCCGCGCGCTCCTCAATGCTGCTCGACGCTATTGTCTCCTGTCTCCAGGGGCGCGCCGCCGACCGCGCCATAAAGACGCTCGAGATGATGAGCCCCGCGCCGGAGACGGCCCTGCAATCGATCACGCAACTCTCGCCCATTCAGGTGCTCGTTGCTGAAGACAATATCGTGAACCAGATGGTCATCAAATCGATGCTCGAAAAAATCGGCTGCGAAGCCATCATCGCCTCGAACGGCCGGGAGGCGGTCGATATGTACGGGGCGATGAAATTCGATCTCGTGCTGATGGATATTTCGATGCCCGAGATGGACGGGGTCGAAGCGACGGCGCACATCCGGAAACTGCAACAAATCTCCGGAAGTTCGACGCCGATCGTCGGCGTCACCGCCCATGCGCTCGCCGAAGACCGTCAAAAGTGCATCGATGCGGGCATGGACGATTACCTGCCGAAGCCTGTGAAGCCCGACGCTTTGCGCCGCGTGCTTGAGCGCTGGTCGGCGCATGACGGCGCGCTCGCCCGTCAAACCGCATAGAGCGCCGCGTTAATCAGAGTTCTGCGGCGCCCGGAATGCCGTCTGCATCCGCCATCTGCGATTGCCGGCGCCAGAGCGCGTCGTAAAGCCCGCCCTGCGCCGAGAGCGCTTCATGGCGGCCCTCTTCGACGATCTTTCCTTTATCGAGAACGAGGATGATATCGGCGCGCGCGATCGTCGAGAGCCGGTGAGCGACCGCGATCGTCGTGCGGCCCCGCGAGGCTTCGGCGAGCGCCGCCTGCACGTCTTTTTCGGTTTCTGAATCGAGCGATGACGTCGCCTCATCGAGGACCAGTATCGCCGGGTAGAGCAAGATCGCGCGCGCAACGCCGACCCTTTGCTTTTCACCGCCCGAAAGTTTCAGCCCGCGCTCGCCGACCCTCGTGTCGAGACCAAGCGGCAGCTCGGCGATGAACTCGCCGAGCTGGGCCCGGCGCGCGGCCGCCATGATTTCCGCGTCGCTCGCCTCAGGCCGCGCATAGGTGAGATTGAACCGCAACGTGTCGTTGAACAGAACGACCTCCTGCGGAACGAGGCCGAGCGCTGCGCGCAGCGACGCCTGCGTCACCTCGCGGATATCGACGCCGTCGATCAAAATTCGCCCGCCGGAGGGATCGTAAAACCTGAACAGCAATTTGAGGATCGTCGACTTGCCGGCGCCGGACGGCCCGACAATGCCGACGAAGGCGCCGCCCGGGATGGTGAAATTGACGTTATCAAGACCGCCCTCGCGCCCGTGATGGGTGAAGGAGACGTTTTCAAACCGTATGGAGCCGGCGGAAGGAGCAAGCGGCGGCGCGCCTTTTTTGTCTTCGATCTCCGGTTTCAGATCGAGAAGATCAAAGAGCTTTTCGATGTCGATCGCGCCTTGCTTGATCTCGCGCCAGGCAAACCCGAGGATATTGAGCGGCCGGTAGATGTTCGTCAGCATCAAGATGACGGCTGTGATATCGCCGGCTTTGAGGGCCCCTTCCCGCACGGCGGCAGACGCGAGCAATGCCGACGCGAGAAGGCCGGCGGTCATCACCAGTTCCTGCACCGTATTCAACAGCGCGAGCGATTGCGCTTGCACGACAAATCGATCGTTATAGACCCTTAAAGCGCCGTCAAATCGCGCCGCCTCCCGTTCTTCCGAGGCGAACGCCTTCACGGTCTCAAAATTCGTCAACGTATCCATCGCGATCGCGCGCACTTCGGTGTCGGCTTCGTTCATCGCGCGGCGTTGCTGGTTGCGCCACTCCGTGATGAGGATGGTGAAAATCGTGTAGGCGATGACGGTTGCAACCGCCGCGACTGCGAGCGTCCACGAATAGAGCGCCGCCATGACGCTCGCCGCGAGCGCCAGTTCAATCGCCGTCGGCCCGATATTGAACGCGAGAAATCGCAGCAGATACTCCATCGCCCCGGCGCCGCGCTCGATGATGCGGTTGATGGCGCCGGCCCGGCGCGTCAGATGGAACTGAAGCGACTGCGCTTGCGCGTGGGCGAAGGCTTCGACCGAGACAACGCGGTTTGCGTCCTGAGATACGCGCGTGAAAAACGCGTCCCGCACCTGCGGCAGGCCGTTCGATAAAAACCGGGACGCGGCGAACAGGATGAAAAACCCGGCGAAGGATCCGGCGGCCCCGCCCGCCCCGTCAACGACGCGGTTGATGCCGTCCCCCATGTAAACGGGCGCGGCGACCGCCAGCACTTTCGCGAGGAGCGTCACGGCAGCGGCCGCAATCATGCGCGGGCGCCAGCGGGCGAGCTCCGGCCGCATCAGCACGATCGCCATCCGGCCGAGCGTCTTGCCGAATTTCTTGGGCCGGGCCTCGGTCTCGCTGAATTCTCTCATGGCGAGGGTCCTAGACCACGTTTGCGGAAAATGCCTGCCGGAAAACGCAGTCCAGCCGAGGGGTTTGCCCCGCGTTCCGCCTTCCCCTTTCTCTTTAAAACGCCCGACCGGCCCCTATCCGGGACTAAGGGGCCTCGCCAGCGACAATCCGTTAACTACATACACGTATAAGTTGCGTATGCTCAATGTCCACAATCCGCTTCTCGCCGAGACCGACCAGATGGCGAACAAGTCCGACAAGATATCGCAGCGGATCGCGACCATCGCCTCCGCCAAACCGGTCAGTACGGGCGCGCCGCCGTCAAAACCAGGGTCCAACCGGAATGACCAACGTCGCGCCGTCTACCGGCATGGACGCCTCACCGTCGCTGGCGGGGTCAAAATGTAGTGCATTATCTCCGACGTCAGCGAGAACGGCGCGCGCGTCGAACTCGACGGGGCGTCGTCGCTGCCGGAGTTTGTGTTGCTGAAGATCGTCATGACCGGCGAAGTGCGGCGCGCCCGGGTCGTCTGGAAACGCGACACCTCCGCCGGACTTTCATACTTAATCGAGCGTAAATCAGGATTTGGCAATGCGAGGCCGCAAGATTAGCCGTCAGCAACCGGACCTGACGTATAATCATCCAGAACCAATGCGTGAGGGAACGCGCTAATCCATGGATATCAAAACCGACCGGCCGGACAATCGGCGGACGAAACTGACGAGCGCGCCGCCGGCCGCTCCGTCCTTTGGAACCAAGAAGAAAGCAAAACGCGCGAAGGAACGAACGCCGACGTTTCGCGCAGGACGCATCCTTTACTCCGGCCGGAATGAAATCGGCTGCATCGTCAAAGATATGACCGACACCGGCGCGCGCATCGTTCTCGATGACGACGCCGGATTGTCGCCCGAGGTCACCCTGGTGATCTCGCAGACGGCCGCGAAACGGGCCGCGAAAGTCGCCTGGCAGAAGGATCGGGAAGTCGGCCTTTCCTTCACCAACGCTGGCGGCTGATCCAAGGCCCCTTGGTTTTTTGGCGCAAGGCCGTATCTTCTCTCTTGAGCAGAGATGAAGTGGAGCGGTCGATTGCGTCTCGACCGGCGAGGATTTCTGAGAGGAACGATCGCGTTCGCGGCGGCAGGCGTCGCGGCGCCCTCCCTCGCTCATGCGGCGCAGAAGGATCACCCAAAACTCCTCGCGATCGCGCGCGCGATGCTTGAGCGGCACGCTCGCCAAGTGAAGAAAAGCGATATCGTCGGGCTCGCCGATTTTTCAGCGCCGTCCTGGCTGCCGCGATTTCACCTCGTTGATCCCGCCGCGGGAACCGTCGCGTCGCACCTCACGGCGCATGGACGAGGATCGGATCCTGCGCATACCGGCTGGCTTAAAAGTTTTTCCAATGAATTCGGATCCAACGCCACGTCAGAAGGCGCCTATCTCGTCGGCGGGCAATATGACGGGAAATATGGCCGCGCCATTCGACTCGCCGGACTTGATCCGCACAACGCCAACGCTGAAGCGCGCGCCATCGTCATTCATCAGGCCTGGTATGAGAGCGCCGGCATGATCGAGAAATACGGCAAGCTCGGGCGGAGCGAGGGTTGCTTTGCGCTGAGCGAGACCGGCATTCAGGCGGCGCTGACAGCGCTCGGCCCGGGGCGGCTCCTCTACGCCGGCAAGTTCGACGAGTTCGGGAGCTAGCGCGGGGCTCGCACGATCTGTCGGCCGGATCACTCCGCGCAGCCGGAGCCTTGCGGCAATTGACACAAGGGGGGCTTTCAGAACAGTCCTTTCATATCGCGGACGGCCTCGCGCTTTCCGCTGCCGCTTGATGCCGACTTGCGTGAAAGCAGACTGACGTGACCGCTGACGACCAACGCCGCCCGCTGAAGGTGAGCATACTATTTCACCGACCCTCGATGTCCGGCGGCGCGCGGGTCGTCGCCCGTTACGCGCGGATGCTGAAAGAACGCGGCCATGAAGTGACGTTGACGGGGCTAGGGGCGCCGGCGCTGACGTTGAAAGCGCGTCTCAAAGGGCTGATGGGCAAGACGCCGGAATGGCGCGAACCTCCGTCGCATTACGCCTTGGAAGGCTTGCCTCTCAGCCTTGTCAATGGCCGCAACGCGCTTGTCGCCGCCGATGTTCCCGATGCGGACGTCGTCGTGGCGACGTTCTGGAAGACAGCCGAATGGATGGCGGGGCTGCCCCCGGAAAAGGGAAAGCACGTTTATTTCGTCCAGCACCATGAGGCGGATTTTCCGCATGCGGACCGGGCGCGCGCCGCTGCGACCTACCGTGCAGAGAGCCGGATCATCGTTGTTTCGGGCTGGATCACCGGCGTCCTCAAGCAAGAATACGGCATCAACGACGCCGCGCTCGTCCTCAACGCTGTCGACCCTCAGCTATTTGCTCCGCGCGCGCCGCGCGCCAAGAACCGCCGTCCGACGGTCGGCTTCATGGGATCGCACAATTCGACCAAACGCGTCGATCTCGCGGTTCGCGCCTGTGAAATTCTTCGCGAGAAATTTCCCGATTTGCGCGTGCGGGTGCTCGCCGCCAATGCGCCAAACGGCGATTATGTCATGCACGACTGGTTCGAACCGACGTTTAATCCGCCGCAGGAAAAACTCGCCGAACTATACGCAGACTGCGACGCGTGGCTTTTCACCAGCGATATCGAGGGCTATGGCTTGCCTCTCCTCGAAGCGATGGCGTGCGGCACGCCGCTAGTCGCGCGCCCCGCAGGCGCGGCGCCCGATCTCGTCACCAAGGAGAACGGCGTTTTGATCGAGAGCGACGATCCGGCGCGCATCGCCGAAGCCGCCGCGCGCGTTCTGTCGCTGGCGCCTGGTGAGTGGAAAGCGATGTCAGACGCCGCGCTCAGAACAGCGCGCGGCCATGACTGGAATGACAGCTTCCGGCAATTCGAAGCGGCGCTTTACGCAGCCGCCGATGGAAACTGGCCGCCTAGACCGCGTTTCCCGAATTGCGAGTCGCAAAACGCGGTCTAGTATTTTGTTTTATCGCGCGTTCTTTCCGAAAACCGCGCACACTTTTCGGGAACGCGCTCTAGGCCGCCGGCGGCGTTGTCGCGCTGACGCTCTTGCGCTTTTGAGCTTTCGTCCAGAATTTCGCGAGCTTCGGGCGCGAGGCCAGCCAGTCAATATCCGGGAAGCGCAGTTGCGCGTAGCCGATGAGGCAGACGAGCGCGATATTTCCAAGATCGAACTCTTTCGGCATGTCGCTGTAGCCCGCTTCGGCCCAGTCGAGGGCGGCGTGCGCTTTGTCGATCATGTCGGCGCGCCATTCCGGCCAGCGAAGTTTTTCAGGGCGCACGCGAGATTCATACATCGCCGAGACGAGCGATTCAGTCGCGCCGGAAAAAACCGCGTGGCGATTAAAACAGGCGATGCGCGCGGCCGCGCCCTTCGGCACGATCTCGCCCTTCCCCGCTTTGTTGAGGAATTCGGCGATGACGCGGCTGTCGATAAAGACCTCGCCGCTGTCGGTTTCGAGCGCTGGAATGCGGCGCAGCGGATTGACGGCGGAGCCGAAGTCGCGATTGGGCTCGGTCGGTTTGACGACCGTCGGCGCAAATTCGATCTCGCCGTCGAGGCCAAGCTCGATCGCTACGATCCTGACGGCGCGGACGAAAGGCGATGTAAGAGAGCCGTAGAGTTTCATGTGTTCTCAAGGGAAAAAGCGGAAGGGAAAAACC
>JBBTJH010000079.1:0-4939 GCA_038059555.1 Pseudomonadota bacterium
ACAATCCGTCGAGGATCATGGTGAGGCGGATGATGCCGGCAAAGCCCGTAAAAACCAGAAGCGCGCCGGCGCCCAGCACGACCGCGAAAATCATCGCCGACCCGCCGGGCTCCAGCACTGCGAGCGCGCCATTGTCCGGCGAATAGCGGACTTTGACCGCGTCGCCCGGTTCATATGTCGCGCCCGAAGGATACAAGATCCGCGTCCAGAACCGCACGCGCGCGCCGGTGTGCCCCTCGACGCCGTCGAACCAGGCGTAGCGGATCGCATCGCCCTTTTCTGATTTGCTGAGAACGACGCCCTCGACGACCGGCCAATTGCGGCTCGCCCGCGCCCGCGCGTAATCTTCAACCGCCGCAAAGCCCGCGACAAAGCCGGCCGCGGCGATCGCCCCGAACAGGATGAACGCGCCCAAAGCGCCTTTTACTCTATCCCTCTGGTCCATGTTTGACCCGACTGCGCCCCCGCGATACCGGAACAAGCTATGGTCAGCGATGATAACGACCCCTTAACAGCAGGCCGGAGAATGCCTGAGACGCCCGATTCGCCCGTTAACCATCTGCGCGGCGCCGCCCTCATCGCCGACGAGGTCTCGCGCCTTGCCGCCAAGCCCGGCGTCTACCGCATGATGAACGAGGACGGCGACGTCCTTTATGTCGGCAAGGCGAAAAGCCTCAAGGCGCGCGTTTCGTCCTACGCCAAACCCGGCGGACATTCGAACCGCATCACGCGGATGATCGCCGAAACGCGCTCGATGGAATTCGTCATCACGGCGAGCGAGACGGAAGCCTTGCTGCTCGAGGCCAATCTCATCAAGCAACTAAAGCCGCGCTACAACGTCATTCTCCGCGACGACAAATCTTTCCCCTATATCCTGATCGCGGAAGATCACGCGAGCCCGCAGCTTCTGAAACACCGGGGCGCGCGCAAACGCAAAGGCGCCTATTACGGCCCGTTCGCGTCGGCGACGGCCGTCAACAACACGCTGAACACCTTGCAAAAGGCGTTCTTGCTGCGCTCTTGCGCCGACAGCGTCTTCGTCAACCGCACGCGGCCATGTCTGTTGCATCAGATCAAGCGCTGCAGCGCTCCTTGCGTTGCGCTTATCCCGGACGCGGATTACGCCGGTCTCGTCCGGGAGGCGAAAACTTTCCTCGACGGGGATTCAAGAGCCGTGCAGCAGCAGCTCTCCATAGAAATGGAGGAAGCGGCGGCCGCGCTCGAATTTGAACGCGCGGCGAAGCTGCGCGACCGGATCCGCGCGCTCACCTATGTGCAAGGATCGCAAGACATCAATTCCGACGGCGTCAGCGAGGCCGATATTTTCGCGATCTTCGCCGAGGGCGGGCAGGCCTGCGTGCAGGTCTTTTTCTTCCGCGCCGGCCAGAACTGGGGCAATCACGCGTTCTTTCCAAAGCACGACCGCGAAGAAGAAACCCCGGCGATCCTTTCGGCCTTCATGGCGCAATTTTATGACGGCCGCGAACCGCCGGCGCTGATCCTCACCAATGAAGCGCCCGACCAGCAAGAACTTCTCGCGCAGGCGTTGAGCCTCAAAGCGGGGCGCAAAGTGACGCTCGCGACCCCGCAACGCGGCGACAAACGCAGCATCATGGATCAGGCGCTGATGAACGCGCGCGAGGCGTTGTCGCGCCGCATGGCGGAAAGCGCGAGCCAGCTGAAATCGCTCGCCCGCCTCAGCGAGGTTCTGGGTCTCGACGCGCCGCCGCGCCGGATCGAGGTTTACGACAACTCGCACATCTCGGGCGCGAACGCCGTCGGCGCGATGATCGTCGCGGGACCTGATGGCTTTGAGAAGAAGCACTACCGCAAATACAACATGAAATCGGCCGACCTCACGCCCGGCGACGATTACGCGATGATGCGCGAGGTGTTGACGCGCCGCTTCTCGCGCATGATGAAGGAAACAGACGAAGAAACCCGTCCCGATCTCATCATCATCGACGGCGGCAAGGGCCAGCTCTCGGCAGCTCTCGGCGTCTTTGAGGAGCTGGGACTTGATCCGCAGGCGGAAGGGATCGCGCTCATCGGCGTCGCCAAGCCGCGCCGCGAAAACGAGGCGGGTGAAAAGCGCGTCGATCGCACCATGGGCGCCGTCGGCGAGCAGATCGTGATGCCGGGGAAAGACCCGTTTTTGCTGGCCCCGCGCGACCCCGCTCTCTTTTTCATTCAGCGCCTGCGCGATGAAGCGCACCGCTTCGCCATCGGCGCGCACCGCGCCAAACGCAAAAAAGCGATGGGTCAAAACCCGATCGACGACATCCCGGGCGTCGGCCCCTCAAAAAAACGCGCGCTGTTAAATCACTTCGGCTCAGCCAAAGAAGTCGCAAGAGCCAAACCGGAAGACCTGACCGCCGTCGAAGGAGTGTCGGAAGCGCTCGCGCAAAGGATCTACGATTATTTTCGGGGGGCGTGAGCCCTCTCACGCGATGGTGAAGCGCTGCGAGTTGATCGCCGCTCCGGCGGACACGATGCTGGCGCCGATTTTAGCAAGCTGAGCGGAGCGCCCCATGGCCAAATTCAAGCTGCATACGTCCGAGACGGCGCCCGAGGGCGCTGCGCCGCTGTTTGACGCGGCGAAGAAAAATTTCGGCATGGTTCCGAACCTTTACGCGGTGATGGCCGAGTCGCCGCAATTGCTTGAGGCTTATCAAAAAGTCGGCGCGCTGTTTCAGGCGTCGAGCCTTAGCGCGGTTGAGCGCAACATTGTTTGGATGGCGGTCAATGTCGAACATGAGTGTCATTATTGCGTGCCCGCGCACACGATGGTCGCGATGGGGTCGGGCGTCGATCAGGCGACAATCGCGGCGCTGCGTCAGGCGCGCCCCCTCCCCGACGCGAAGAACGAAGCGCTGCGGCAGTTTACGCTGAAGGTCGTGCGCGAGCGCGGCAAGGTCACGGACGCCGACATTGACGCGTTCCTCGCGGCCGGTTTCACCAAACGCAATCTCTTGGACGTCATTCTCGGCGTGTCGCAGAAGGTGATGTCGAATTACGTGAACCATATCGCCGAGACGCCGATCGACGCGCCGTTCAAGGCGTTCGACTGGTCGCCGGCGGAAAAACAGGGGTAGGCGGCCGAACCAGTCCGCTCGCTTGCGAACCAGTCCGCTCGCTTGTCATCCCGGAAAATCGCGAAGCGATTTATCCGGGACCCCGTGCGCCGGGAGCGCTTTTATCTCGCGAGATCCCGGATCTCCGTTTCGCTCCGGCCGGGATGACGGCCATGAATGTGATGAGCGATGGCTAGCTAAAGCCTTACGCCGCAGCAGCTCTCGGTCCCTGGGGCCCGCGTGAGCGGCGGCGCGGGCGGTGTTTCGGGCGGTTCGGATTGTGCTCGTTCTCGCCGCGCGGGTGATCGCGGCGCGGATCGTTGTCGCCTTTGACGCGCACGTCGCCTTTCTGGCCGCGGTTTTGCTGACTCGGCCCTTGCCCCCGATGATGCGGTTTTTTCGGGGAGCGTTCCTGCCGTTCGGCCGGCGCTTCAAAGCCGGTGGGGAGCGGCGTCACCGCGATGCGCTGGCGCGTCAGGCGTTCGATGTCGCGCAGATAGCCGCGCTCGTCTTCGCCCACAAAAGAGAGCGCAACGCCCGCCGCGCCCGCACGCGCGGTGCGTCCGATGCGGTGCACATATTGCTCCGGCACGTTCGGAAGTTCGTAGTTGATGACATGCGACACGTTGTCGATGTCGAGGCCGCGCGCCGCGATGTCGGTCGCGACAAGGAACGGCGTCCTGCCGGAGCGGAACGCGTCAAGCGCTCGCTCGCGCTGCGGCTGGCTCTTGTTGCCGTGGATCGCGACCGCGCGCATGCCCGATTTTTCAAGGCTTCTGACGACTTTGTCGGCGCCGTGTTTGGTCCGCGTGAAAATGAGCGCGCGGCTGACCGTCTTGTCCTGCAAGGTGACGGTCAAAAGCCCCTGCTTGTCGCCGGAGCGCACGAAGGTTGCAAATTGCTCGACGCGTTCGGCTGTCGTTGCGACCGGGGCGACTTCAACGCGCACCGGGCGGTCCTGATATTGCTCCGCGAGCGAGGCGATAGCTTTCGGCATTGTCGCCGAGAACAGCAGCGTCTGACGCGCTTTGGGCATCAAGGGCATGATCGTCCGCAGCGCGGGGATGAAGCCGAGATCCAGCATCTGGTCGGCTTCGTCTAGAACCGCGACTTCAACGCAGTTCAGCATCACCGCCTTGCGGTCGAGAAGATCGATCAGACGGCCGGGCGTTGCGACAAGAACGTCGACGCCGCGATGAAGATCGCGGATCTGCCGGTTGATCGGCGTGCCGCCGAAAACGGTCGCGACCGACACCTTGATGAAGCGCCCATAGGCGAAGAACGAGGCGGCGATCTGCGCGGCAAGCTCGCGCGTCGGCGCGAGGATCAGAACGCGGGGCGATTTGGGGCGCAGCGCCGCAGGCTTGCGGGCGAGCCGGTCGAGGATCGGCAGCGCGAAGGCGGCCGTCTTTCCGGTGCCGGTCTGCGCGATCCCGAGAAGGTCCTTGCCGGCGAGAACCGGCGGGATCGCCTGGCTCTGGATCGGCGTCGGGGTGGTGTAACCTTCGGCGGCGACGGCTTTGGCGATCGGCTCGGCGAGGTTCAAATTAGCAAAAGTAGTCAAAACAAAATCCAATACATTTGGCCGCGCCGCCAGACGCGCTACGCGCGAGGCGGATCGGGGCCCGGGTTGAAACGACCCGCGTGATTCAGGGCGTAGGGGGGATATAAGTCTGAAGAAGAGGGCTCAATGTCGGGATTTCTCCCCGCAGCGCTTCACGCCGCCCTCATCATGCAGCCCTTCCGGGCGCAGACGTTGGAGGGCATATGGGGGCGCTTTCCTTAAATGTCAATGAACCTTTTGGGGGAATTCCGGGGACGGAGGGTTAACAAGGCGCGGCAGCCCATCCTTCGAGACGCGGCCC
>JBBTJH010000079.1:4949-5517 GCA_038059555.1 Pseudomonadota bacterium
GGCCCGCGTCTCGAAGGATGCGGGGCTTCACTCTCCAATATCCTCGTTCCAGAGCGCCGGGTTTTCCGCGATGAACCTTTTCATCAGCACAATTGAGTCAGCGTGCTGAAGGTCGATCACTTCGACGCCGCGCTCGCGCAGGAATTCCTCATTGCCGCCGAAATTTTGCGTGTCATTGATGACGACGCGCGCGATTTTGAACTGCACGATCGTCCCTGAGCACATCATGCAGGGCGAGAGCGAGGTATAAAGCGTCATCCCCGCATAGCTTTTCTGGCGGCCGGCTTTCCTGAGACAATCCATCTCGCCATGCGCGATGGGGTCGCCAAGCTGGACGCGCTGATTATGGCCCGAAGCGATCAGCCGCTCCCCCTTCGCCAGCGCCGAGCCGATCGGCAAGCCGCCATTATCGGCGCTCTTTTTCGCCTCCATGAAGGCGAGCTCGGCAAAGCGGCGGTCCCAGCCGGAGGCTGTCATTGGTCGCTCCTCCTTTCGGGCCGCACCGGAATCGCCATCACGTTCAGCGCGACCGAAATCCGCTCGCGAGGTCCTTCGTGCGGCTTGACGC
>JBBTJH010000080.1:0-5577 GCA_038059555.1 Pseudomonadota bacterium
TTCACCATGCCGTCAGCTCCCGGTCTCACCAGCGCGCCCCCTCAGTCGCCTTCGGCGACAGCTCCCCCGCATAGGGGCGGGGGAGCGGAAGCAAGAGGGGAGCTGTCGTGCTTCGCATGACTGAGTGAGCCTCTGGCGCGCGGGTGTCCCGCCGCTTTTCCCGGCGTTCGCCGGAGCGTTCATTTGACGGCGACGGCCAGTTTAACGAACCGGAACGCCGCCCGACCAGACTTGTCAAAGAGCCGGCGCCCGCCGCCTTCGCGACAATCGCCCTGCCGCTAAGACGAGACAGCAGGGTCAAACGTGACAGAAATCGAAACAATATTTTTCGACGACCAGATCTTGCGGCAAGCGCCCCCATTGACGCCGGATTTCATCACCCGCGAGGGGGGGGCGGCGGCGGGCGAGCGCTCAGTCGCCTTCCGCCTCAGCCATTTCGGCTGCTTCCTCGCGCCAGTCGCGCGGGCGGGTGGGGCGAAGGGCGAGATCGGCGCGGCGCCGGTAATCGTCAATCGCTTCGTTATCTTTCCGGTATTGCGCGAGCGCGCGGTGTTGTTCCGCGACGCAACGATCAAGACGCTCAAAATCGGCTGCGGTCGGCGAATAGGCGCTGGTGAAAATTTCCGGAAGCCGTTTGGCGATCGCCGGGTTCCGCATCGGGTTCTGATCAAATTCTACTTCGAGCTGCGGCAATCCTTCGACCCAAAATGAACGCAGGCCTAGCTCGCTTTCGAGCATCACCGGCATCGGATGCAAGCGATCCATCACGGACGCATAGCTCGCGGCGCCCGGGAACGCGAATGGGAAGAGATACGCTTTGAGCGAGATGAACCAGAGGGCGAGCGCGGCCAGCACAACGCCTTGCATCACGGCTTCAGCGACGCCGCCGCGCGCCTCCCGCAGGAAAAGGCTGGCGGCCCACAACGCCAAAAGCGCGCCGATGGCGAGCCCCGTCCATTGATAGAGCGACGTGAATTTGAAATATCCGCTCAGCCAATAGGCGGCGGATTGGCAATCGGAATAGATCAATGTCGGAACGATTTGCGCGAACCAGATGATGGCGCCGACCCCGATGACAATAGTCGTCAACGGCGAAAGGCCGGTATTGCGCCTTTCTTTTCGACTAGCCTTGCCAAGCGTCCCGCGCATTCCCCGTCCCCTTGATCAATATTTGGGGACATTCCAGCGCGGGGCAAGGGGCGGGCGTCCCTGTTTCCTTCTCGCGCCGGATGAGAGCATTGACGAAAGCAGTACGCTCGCCGGTGAACTTCGCCGCCGCCCTCCCCGCCTTTACGCCGGCGGAAGGACCGCGAGCGCGGCCAGCGCCATCGCGATCCAGAAACCGATTTCGAGCGTTTCGCTGAGGGGCTGGATTTTCTTGTAGGCGCCCCAGGCGTGGATCAGGATCATCATCACGGCGATCGCGGCGATAAGGCCGATGATTTCCGCGGCGCCGGCGCCGGAAAGTCCCGCGCGAAGCGCTGCAAAATTCGTCGCGGCCGCCAGCGCGCCGACGCTGCGGCCGAAATAGACGGCAAGATCCGTGTGCGCCGGGATCTCAAAACCCATCAGTTTCGCCCAGCGCAGCGGAACCAGAAGCAACGGTATCGTGAAAAAAACAAAAGTCAGCGCGGCAAGCCCGATCAAAAACTCGTCAGAATAACCGCTCCACATGCCTATGGTCATTTGTCCCTCCCTGTAGAAGGAGGGAATTTAAGCCGGTTTCAGCAGATTTGCACCAGCTTAAAAATCCGCAGTCTAAAAGACCGGAATAGGCAGGCCACTTGCCGGCGCGGGCGCCTATTTCTTGGCGATCCGCTGCGTCTGCGCGAGGTTGAGATCGGAAGCCGGCGCTTTGCGGGCGGCCGCTTTTTTCTTCGCGGGCGCGGCCGCATCGCGCTCAAGGCGCATCTGTTTCAGCTTTTCCGATTTCACGCGCTGTTTCTCGGCCGCGTGGCGCACTTCGGTCATCGCGGCGGTTTCGGCGCTGGCGCGCGCGGCTTTCTTCGACGCGGGAGAGGGTTTGACGTTCATGGCTCGGTCCTTAAGCGTTGGGGCGAAAAAAAACGCCGGGCGCGACGGCCCGGCGTTCTCTGTGCGGATAATACCGCGTGGTCTTAGATGACCTTGAGCTGGGCCGCCGACGTTTTGCCGCGATCCGACGCGAGCTCGAAGCTCACCGCTTGACCGTCGTTCAGCGAACGCAGGCCAGCCGCTTCAAGCGCCGTCGCGTGCACGAACACGTCCTTGCCGCCATCGTCCGGCGCAATAAAGCCGTAGCCTTTTTGCGAGTTATACCATTTCACTTTGCCAGTAGCCATTTTCGTCTCCTTCAAGACATTGGTTAGTTAGTCGTTAGACCGGCCCGCCGCACCGCGACGACCCGTAGAAACCGATGTTTTGGAGGAGCGTATAAGCTTGGATCAGAGGCCTAATAGACGGCCCAAAATCATTGGTTCGCAGCCGATATGGGCGCTGACCTGCTCCAATGCAAGGAAAATCGGGGGAATGCCCCGATCAGCCCAGCAAAACCGGCCGCGACGCAGCAGCTTCCCGCCCTTTCCGGGGCGTTTGTTAAGGCTCGACTTCGATTTTATCCCGCCATAACTTCCCGCCGGGGTTGAGCGGGAAATTGGGGGGAGCGTCAGTGACGGCGATTACGATCTGGAAACGCAGGCTTGGCGCTGGCGCCGCCGGCGCTCTGTTCTCCTTGTCGCCGGCGCATGCTGAGGGCGCGGCCGAGTTCCTCACCGGCGCTAACGGCCTTGCGGCCGGGTCGGCGATCGTTCTGGCGCTTCTCGGCTCGCTCACCTTCGCGATCCTCACCTCCGCCCGGCTTTCCGGCTCGTCATTGTTCAACCGGCTTTTCATCGTCGTCGCGACGACGTCGGCGTTTTTTTCCGCAGTCTCGTCGGCGATCGGGTTTTCGCTCATCACCTCTCAGGAGACGGACGATTTTTTCCGGAACGCGATTTTGCCGCCGGCGTTTGGCGTTTTCGTTTTCTTTCTCGGCATCGCGATCTGGATCGGCGGGGCGGAGCTCGTGCGCCACCGCGACTGGTTCAGGGGTCTTGGGAACGGCCCGGTTGCGACGGTGCTGCATTTTGCTGAACGCTCGCTCAAAATTTTCGTCATCATTCCGATCCTTTCGCTCATCTTGTTCGTCGTCTCGACGTGGACGACGGTCGTCGGCATCGCCGGCGTCGACGCAGTGAGGATGACCTATTCAAGCGAGCTTGACCGGCTGCAGTCCGAATGCGCCGCGATTGTCGCGTGGCGGCAGAAAGATTTCGCGGTCCTTGAAGATCTGAAAATTTCCGTTCGCACCACGAGCGACGCCGCCGCCCGAGAACGCGACAGCGGCTTCCAGACCGGCAGCGCCGGGCGCGGCGCGGTCGCGGCCTATATCGAAGGCGTCGCCTCATGGTATCGGGCGGTCGAGGAGAGCGTCGACAAAGCGCTGACCGCGGACGATCCTTCGGGGTTGAGCCCCTTCACGCCGCACATTTGCGCAACGCAGAGCGCCAAGCTTCGCGAGCTCCTCGCCGCCAACGCTTTTGCAAATTACGACGCATGGGCGAGCGCTTATGAGACAGAGTTCAATGATTTCATCGTCGTTCTCAATCGCTGGCGGCAGGACCGCCGAATTGAGTCGTTGCTGCGCTCGCAGCTCGATTCGTTCGAGAGAGCGAACCCGAAGCCGATCGGCCGCATGACCGCCGCGCAAAGCCGCGCGATCAATGTTTACGCGGATCAGGTCACCGAGACGCTTGCGAAATTGCTCAAGGCGCAAAAAGATAACGATCCCGCGCGGGTAATCGATTCAGCTGGCGAGCTTTCTCCCGAACGCGGCCTAGAAATTATTTTTTTCCAAATCCGCCAATTGTCTCAAGACCCGGATGAGGTTTCTCAAAAACCGCAGAAGCGAAAATCGAACAGACCGATTCCAAGCCTCTCGGAAGTGACGCCGCGCGATGCTGTTCTAAAACACGCGCAGGTCTTTTCTGATGTCTGGGCGCTCGGGATCGCGTGGGATTATGCGAGTTACGTATTGATGCTCGCGTTTCTCTTTTTCCCGTCCGCCGAACGCGCAGCGGGACGAAAAGACGATTAGCGCGACGTGCGGTAGACAAAAATTTCCCGCGCGCCTTTTTCCGGCGGAAATTCCCGGACAAGGTTAAATCGCGGATCGTCGAGCGGCGCATCGCGCACGACATAGTCAAAAGGATATAGGGCCGCGATGCCGGCGAGCGTGTCGCCGTCCGCCTTGCTGACAAAGCGTACGGCGCCGCCGCCGAGCGCCTTTTGCCAGCGGTCGTTCCACGGCGTTATATCCTGATCGAGAAACGGAAAATCCTTGGAGGCGGCCACGGCGCGCCGTGCAACGAGCCGCAAGCGCTGGGGATCGATCGCACGCGAAAAAGCCGGCGCGCCGTTTTGGTCGGCGAGGAATACGGCGCCGGCATCGGTTTCGCCCGCCGCCCAGCGATAAAGCGCGTGCTGATTATCAGCGCGCGGGATCGTCAACTCGTGCCGGCGCACGTAAAGCGCCGCAGGCGACAAAACGAGAAGCAAGAGCGCCAACGCCGCCAGCAACGCAACGGGCGTCAGGCGCCGGGCGATGGCGGCGTCCAGCGAGGCGAACGCGCCGCGCCCCGTCATCAAGCGGAAGAACACCCATCCCGCGAGCAGCACCGAGAGGAAAGTGAGCGCGTCGCCAAAGCGCGCGGCCGGCGTCGCCGCAAAAAAGAGCGCCGCGAGAATGAGAAAGGCGACCCAACGACCGTCCCTCAATTCAGCGGCCGCGAAAGCCGCAAACGCATAGAGCATCAACGGCGCGCCGACGATCACGTAGCGGAAAGGGATCAGCTCGACAAAAAAGCGGACCGGATAAACTTCGACAAAAAGCCAGCCGCAAAGGCAGATGATAAAATACGATCCGAGCCCTGCAGCGACAAGCTTC
The DNA here is from genome assembly GCA_038059555.1 of Pseudomonadota bacterium. GTDB lineage: Bacteria > Pseudomonadota > Alphaproteobacteria > Caulobacterales > Parvularculaceae > Amphiplicatus. The sequence goes on from JBBTJH010000080.1 coordinate 4,964, forward strand.
CAGCGAGGGAACTCGCCGCGCATTTTCCAGACGATGAGAATGGCGGCCGCGCTTCCGGCGATCCCCGCTATCCAGTCGCTCGCGGAAAAAAGTCCGGGGATGAAATCTGTCGGGTGCCGGATGTAGGCGAGAATGCGCGTGTAAGTCTCGACCGGCAGCCGCTCGTCCGGCGTCGCGCCCAGCAATAAATACTGAAAGAGAAAAAGCGACGCGAAGACTAGCCCCGCAAGCCAGGCTGACGGCGATTTCAGCGCCGCGATTTTTTCTTCGCGCGAATAATCGACAAAGAAAATCAGCGCGACAAAAATGCCGCCATGAACGGCCATCAACGGATGGATGAGCAGCGCGACTGAATAGAAAATCATCGCCAAACCCGGGCGGCGGTCCAGAAAAGCGGTCCATCCCGCCGTCACGAACAACAGCGCGAACATCGCTGTCGACGGATCGCCCCAAAGCCAGCCCCAAGCGAAGAGATTGGGGAGCGCGAACAGCGATCCGGCGCCGATGAGGGCGCCGATGAGCGCGAGGCGCCGGTCGCCCGACATCGCGCGCAGGAACTGAAAGAAGACGGCCGGCCAGACGAGACACCGCACAAGATTGAGCGCCGCAAGGAT
>JBBTJH010000081.1:0-7262 GCA_038059555.1 Pseudomonadota bacterium
CTTCGCGCGGCGTGAAGCGGCGCTCGCGATCGGTTCCTTTACAAATGGTTTATCGGAAGACGTCGACTGGTGCCGGCGCGGCGCAGCGCTAGGGTTTCATTTAGCTTTTAACTCTAAATCAATTGTCACTCATCCGGCGCGCCGGGACTGGAGCGAATTGATCCGCAAATGGGAGCGGCTCATCGCGGAGCGCTGGAAGGGCTTTGACCGAACGGGCGTCTTTGGCGCTCTGAGGTGGATGGTTCTTGCGGCGGCGACGGCGCTCTCCACGGGGCCGCATCTGCTGCAAGTGATGACAAGCGCCGAGCTCAAATCGGCGCGCGACCGGATAGCGGCGGCCTCGGTGCTGGCGCGAATTCGCTGGTGGCGCGCCCGGAAGATGGCGGCGATGTTGACGGCGAAGTGAGGGGACAAGATGCGTAAAACGATCTGGATGCCGGTTCTCGCAGCCTTGCTGTGCACAACCTCTGTCGTCACCGCCGCGCCTCAGGCGGAAAAGAAAACCGTCGCAAGCGGCAAGACCCAAGTCGTCGCGAAAGTCGGCGGCCGGGAAATCACCTTGACGGAGCTGCGCCTTGAAATGGGCCGCATCGGCGTGTCCGCGAACGATCCTGGCGCCGAGCGGATCGCGCTCGAAAGTCTTTTGAATCGCACGCTGCTCGCCAATGCGGCGCGCGCCTCAAACCTCCACCGCAAGCCGGAGACGATGGCGCGGATGTATGCGGCGCAAGATCAAGCTCTCGCCGATTATTATCTGGCGCTCGCGAGCCAGCCCCCCGAGCCGACCCGCGAAGAGATCGACGATTTCATCGCTGACAACCCGACCCTCTTCGCCTCGCGAAAGCTCTATGACTTTACGATCTTCACGCTCGAGACGAAAAATTTCAACGAGAAGGCGCTAACGCCGCTCTTCGATCGCGAAGCGGACTTTGCGCGTCTTTCGGCTGTGCTCGACAAGGCTGGAGCCCGCTATACGGTTTCGCCGGCGTCCCAATCGGGGGCCGCCTTCCCGGCGCCGGTGCGCGAGCAGCTCGCGAAATATGCGCCGCGCGACAATATCGTCATCAAGGGCGATCTGGAAACGCAAATTCTGAAAATCTCCGCGATCAGGGCAGATGTAGGCGCAGCCTCCGAATGGCCGCAACTGGCGCGCCGGCTCTTGATGGAGCAAACGGCCGCCAAACGCGCCGAAGAATTCCTCGCGCGCCTCAAAAAGGATGTCGACGTCGCCTATTACCGCCCGACAGCGGCGCCCCCTGTTGCAACCAAGGCGAAGTGACATGGGCGTGCCCGATCTTTTCGCCATCCTTAAATTCCGCAAGCTGATCCTCATCTGGTCGGCCGCGGTCGGGCTCGGCGTCGGCTTGCTGCTCGGCGCAGTTCTGCCGACGAAATATCTGTCGGCGTCGAAAGTGCAAGTCGACTCGCTGCAAAGAAACGAGCTGACCGGCCTTATCGAGCCGCGGGTCCGCGTCGGTGAATATCTCGGCCAGCAAGCGGCGATCGCCTCAAGCCGCACTGTCGCGCTCGAGGTCATCAACCAGCTCTCGAATGACGGCGTGGTCGTCCTCGGCGATTTTGAAGATCGCTGGCGCAAGGAGACAGGCGGAGAAACTGTCGCCGGCAATGATCTTAATCTGTGGGCGGCTGACGAGTTGCTGCGCGATCTTGAAGTGACGTCGAATGAAATCGAGAGCACGCTTCAACTTGGCTATCGGGCCGAAGATCCGTCGCAAGCCGCGCGCGTCGCCAACGCCTTCGCCTCGGCCTATATGTCGACGGTGCTCGACAAAAAGCAGCGGCGGTCGGCCCGGCGCGCGGCGAGCTTTTCAGATGAAACGCAAGCGCTCGCCGACGGCGTCGCCAGCGCCCAAAGCGATCTTGCCGCGTTCCGAGAAAAATCGGGTGTCCTGCCGCTCGGCGAGCACAAAACAGAATCCGCCGAGATCGAACTCTCTGCGCTGACCGATCGCCTCGCGAGCGCGCGCGCCGACAATGCAGAGGCGCAGTCGCTTCTGCAGCGGGCGGAAGGGCTGCCGAAAAGCGAGATGATCAGCTTTCCATTGCCGTTTGAGGCGACCTCGGCGCGCGAATCGCAGGCGCGCCTCGTTGCGGTGGCGCCGGTCGTCGCCCGTCTCGCCGAACGCTACGGGCCGAAATATCCCGACCTGGTCGAAGCTGTCCGAGAAAAAGCGTCGCTCGAAAGCGACATCCTCCGCTCGATTCGTGAGCGCGCGGATGTCGCCGCAAACCGCGTTGCGGCCCTTGAGGCGCAGACCGCGCAGTTAAAAGCCGAAGTCATGGGCATGCAAGAGACGCGGCAAGCCTATGATCTTCTCGAAGACAAAGTGGCCGCCAGCCAGCAGACCTATAATCTCGTCACGACCCGAACCTTGCAGGAAACGCTGCAATCGCGCGTCGACTCGATTGATGTCTTTCTCCTCGCGCGCGCAACGCCGCCCGCCAAACCCGTGACGCCGGCAATGTGGCTGATCGCGTTGATCGGCGCGTTCGCCGGCGCAGCGCTTGGCGCAGCGATTGCGGTGCTGGTGGAGGTCTATGAAGGCCGCGTCCGCAGCCTCGATATCGTTCGCCAGAGTTTTCGCATCCAGATGGTCGCGGAAATCGACCCGGCCACGACGGCTCGCCGGCGCAAACCCTTTAAATTGAGGCTCGCCGCATGAGCGCCGTCCGCCGACGATTGATGCAAAGCGCGCCGACAACGCCCTCGCGCACCGCCTCGCTGGCGGACCCGCAGGCGCGCGCCGAACGCGAACAACGCCTTGGCGCTACCCTCATCCGTCTTGGCAAACTCAATGACGAGGCGATTGCGAAAATAGTCGAGTTGCAACGCCAGACCAATGCGCCGTTCGCCAAGGCCGCGTCTAAGCTCGGCTTCCTGACCAAGGAAGATGTTGAGACCGCGCTCGGCGTCCAGAACGGGTTCATCCGCGAGCAGGAAGGCGAGGGGCGGCTGCCCGCAAACGCGGTTATCGTCCGCCGGCCTTCATCGAAAGAAGCCGAACAGTTTCGCGCGCTGCGCACGAGATTGCTGACGTCGAAGGACGCGGAAAAACTTAAATTATTCGCGATCGCGGCCAACGGCTCCAGCCGCGAGGCCGATCACGTCGCGCTGAATATGGCAGCTTCTTTCGCCCAGATCGGCAAGCGCGTGTTGATCGTCGACGCGGACCTTCGCTCGACAAGGCTTTCGTCTCGCTTTTCCCTCCCCGCAGGGCCCGGCCTTCGCGAAACGCTGTCGGCCGAATGCGATATCCGCGACGCCATCCGCCACACGATCATCGCCAATCTCAGCGTGTTGACCGCTGGCGAACCGGCGCCGGCCGCGCACGAGCTTCTTTCCGGCGCGACGCTGAAACTTACCTTCGATTATCTGCGCTGCGCCTTTGATATCGTCCTTGTAATGACGACGCCGTTCGGGCCGGTTGCCGATGCGCAATTCGTCTGGGCGGCCGCCGGCGGCGTTTTCATCGTCACCCGCCGCAATCAGGATCGCCTCGCCGAATTGAAAGCCCTCAACACAGCGCTCCGGCAAGTCGATGCGTCGATCATCGGCGCAGCGCTCGCAGGCTGACAGGAGGCGGCGATGTCCTCGCTCGCCAACGCGACCGGCAAATTTCATCTCGATTTGAGGCGCACAGGCCCGCTCATCGCGCTTGGCGTCGGGCTGTTGGTTTTGTATGCGCCAATATACATGGATTTCGCCAAAGGCCCTTGGCGCGAAGATGAAAACGCGCACGCCCTTATTATCATGGCGATCGCTATAGGCGCTGGCGGCATCAGGCTCTTTACCGAAGAATTCCCTCTGACAAGGACCACCCGCGAACAACTCGCCGGATTTTCATTGCTCGCCGTGGGGCTCGCTTTGATTGTCCTCGGGAGCGCCGGCGAAACCGTGTTGTTTCTTTCCGCGTCGCAGTTTTTTGTATCTTCCGGCGCCATTATCGCGCTGCTCGGCTGGCGCGGCGTCAAGCGTTTGTGGTTCCCACTTGCGTTGACCTTGTATCTCATCATCTGGCCGGGCTGGGCGCTCGACGCGTTGACAGCGCCGCTTAAAATGTTCGTCTCGAAAGTCGTCGCCGAAGGCCTTTACGCGGCCGGTCTTCCGGTTGCTTACGCCGGCGCGGTCATATCAGCGGGCCCTTATCAGCTCCTCGTCGCCGCCGCCTGCTCGGGTCTTAATTCGCTGATCGCCCTGACCGCCGTCGGCGCCGTCTATCTTTATGCGGCCAAGCATAACGACTGGCGCATCAATGCGGTCGTGCTCGCCTCGCTCATTCCGATAGCGATTGTCGCGAACATTCTGCGCGTCATGACCTTGACCTTGATCACCTATTATCTCGGCTATGACGCCGGACAAGGGTTCATGCATGAAGGCGCAGGCCTTTTGATGTTTGCAGCAGCGCTCGGCCTTGTCTTTTTGATTGATGGACTGGCGTTAATCGCTTTTGTCCGAAGGCGCTCGGCATGAACGGGCATTTTATCCGCGTCGCCTTTATCGCCGGACTGATGGTCCTGACGGGGCTCTCGACTGCGAGCGTCAAACCCGCAAGCCCAGTGACAGCCGCCGCGCCGGACCTTGAAACGCTGCTTCCGGACGATTTCGGCCCATGGCGGCGCGCCGAGATTTCGCAAGCGGTGCTGCCGGCTGAATCAGAACTTGGTCCGGGCGAAGCCGTCGCCTACCGTGCGTATCGCGACGATCTTGGGCGTATCATCACGCTTGTCGCGGCCTATGGCCCGCCGCTTGGGGATTCTGTCCGTCTCCATCGCCCGGAAAAATGTTACGTCGCGCAGGGCTTTGAAATTCTCTCGCGCAGCGAGAGCCGCATCGGCGCGCGCGGACGTTCTGTTCCGATCGTCAATCTCGACACGCAAAGCCCCTCCCGCCGTGAAGCGGTCAGTTACTGGCTGCGCGACGGCGACGCGTTCACGACGCAATCTAGCGACAATGGCTGGCGCCGGCTCAAAGTCGGATCCGCCCCGCTTGACGGCGCATTGATACGTGTCTCATCCGCCTCTGGCGATGCGCCGCAATTTGAGCTGCAGGAAAAATTCCTCACTGATTTTTCAGCGGCGCTCAGTCCTGACGCGGCGGCAATCCTGCTCGGACGGGAGAGCCGCTGATGAGACAGCAAAGCCGCTTCGGCGCCGTGATCGTCAATTATAATTGCGGACGCCTCGCCTTAGACGCGGCGCTCAGCTTTCTTGGCGCCGGCGGCGCGGCCGCGATCATCGTCGATAACGCCTCGCCAGACGGGTCTGCCGAGGAAATCGAGCGCGTCATTAAAGGGGAAGCGCGTCATGCGCCCGCGGCGCCGCCCTCTCCGGTCGAGCGCCGGACGCCGGCCTTCGCCGATCCGCTCACGCTTAAGCCCGGCGCTTTGCGCCTCATTCGCTCCTCGAAAAACGGCGGCTTTGCGTTCGGCTGCAATACGGGTCTGCGCGCGCTTGCGGCGACGCCCGGCATTGACCGCTTATTGTTGCTCAATCCCGATGCGGTGATTGCGAGCGATTGCCTTAGCGCCTTCGCGGCGCGCCTCAGCGACGACCGCGCCGGCCTTTGCGGCGCGACAGTCGTTGAATTTGATGCGCCCCACAGGGTTCAATGTTTCGGCGGGGCGTCGCTCGATCCTCTCTTGCTGATCGGGCGCAATATCGGCGAGGGCGCATCCTTCGCCGAGCTGCCGGACCGCCTGCATGTCGAGGCGCGGCTCGGGTATCCGCTCGGCGCTGCGATCGCCTTTCGCCGGGATTATCTTGCGCGCGCGGGCTATCTCGATGAGCGGTATTTTCTCTACTACGAAGAAGCCGACTGGGCGCTCGCTGGCGGGCCGCCGAACCGGCCGGCCTGGGCGCCCGGCGCCTTAGTCTATCATCGCTACGGCGCGGCCTCGAAAAGCCGCCGCGCCGACGCGGGTCAAGCTTCTGAGCGTTCGGCTCTCGCGGATTTTCACATGACGCGCTCGCGCATTTTATTCGCTATGAAGTGGCGCCCGTTGCTGACGCCGGTCGCGGTTGGCGCCGGACTTGTGCAGGCGCTGACCCGATTGGCGCGCGGGCGCCGGGAAAACGCAGAAGCGATTTTTCGCGCTTGCCTGCCGGTCAAATCCGCCGCTGCAAAATATGAAGAAGCGCCGGCCGCAGCCGCCTGAGACGACGCTCGCCGGTTTAGCTTTTCATCGCACACGCGTTTGTCTGTCGCGGCGACGCCTGCTATCAAAGCGTTGCTGCGATCGCCCTGCCGCACGCGCCGGGCAAGACAGGATCAACCGCTGTTGCAGGCCGATAAATTGACGATTGAGGAGGCTCCGCCGGGCGATCAGTCCGCGATCGGCGAATTGATCGGCGCGCCGGCCGCCGACGATCGGCTTCAACGCCTGATTTCGTGGATCAAGCTGCAGCTTTCGTCCGTTGATGTCACAATTCAGCTCGGCGTAATCGCCGCCGCGCTTATTCCCGCCGCGCTTTTCGGGCCGCAGCTGCGAAAGCTGATCATGGCGCAAGTGGCGCCCCGGGCGCCTTATGGCGTGCTGCGCCGTGCGGCGAACGCCTTTGCGCATATCGCAACACCGATTGCGCTTTATCTGACCTGGCAGGGCGCCGCGCTCGCGCTCGCCGCCGCAGGAAGGAAAAGCGAAATCGTCACTGCGGCGATCAGCCTTCTTGCCGCCTGGATCGTGATCCGGCTGATCACGCTCGTCATCCGCTCGCCGTTCTGGTCGCGCGCGGCTTTCTATGTCGTCTGGCCGATCGCCGCGCTTGACGCGGCGGGCCTCCTCGATGAAGCGGTGCGCTATCTCAACGGCATTTCGATACCGATCGGCGTCGGCGCGAACGGCGCTGCGTCCTCTTTTTCCGCGCTCGATCTGGTGCGCGTCATTTTCATCTTTGCGGCGCTGTTCTGGATATCAAGCCTCGTCAGCCGGTTCTTGAAAAGCCAGATCTCGTCGGTCGATGAATTGACGCCGTCGCTGCAAGCGCTGCTGATTAAAATCCTCGATGTTGTCCTTCCCGCCGCCGCCTTTCTCCTCGGCAGGTGCGGGGGCCGCGTCGCCCCCCTCCTGCTCGCGCCCCCGCGTCTGGGCCAGTTCCAATATGCGCCGTGTGGAGAGGCCGCTGAACTCCTCGAAGAACTGCGGTCCGAAATGCAGGCTGGGGTCGGTGGCGCCTTCGGCGCCCAGGCGCTTGGCGATGATGAGCCGTGCCTCCTCGGCGGAGCGCGCCTCGTTGAGGCGCAC
>JBBTJH010000082.1:0-9295 GCA_038059555.1 Pseudomonadota bacterium
CAGGAAGCCATACCCCTTTGTGGGGTCAAACCATTTGACGACGCCTTCAATGGTGAAGGATTCTTCGTTTTCCGCCGGCGTATCGGCGCTCTGAGCGCCACCGCGAATTTCCGCCATATCAGCCGCAATCCCTGTAAGTTCCTGGACGCCGGCTCGACAGTGCCGTCCGTTTCCACCCCAACCCGCCAGGCGGGCTTTTTCCTAATGCACTCAACCGCCAGATTACGCAGTCCGACAGCAACGGAACTATTTACCGGCGATCAACACAACCACTGTGCACCAATTTGGCGAATTGGTCTCAATTTTTTTCGCCTGTCAATTGAACGCGGGCGCAGGTCTCCCGTCTGCGAACCGCGATCGAACGCCTAAACCGAGCCTTGAGACTGGTAATCTGAAAGGAACTTGGAAATCAGCAGCAAGAACACTTCAAAATCCGATTCGATGTTCTTCACCGTCACGCCGCCATTGGAATTGCGGTCCATTTGCAGCGCAACATCGCCGTCGCGGTCGACATAGGCCCGGCCGAATTTGACTTCGCTATTGAATTTGCTCAGGAATTTGTGCCCGCCATCGCCAAGGCGGACATCGTTCAGATACGAAATGTAGGAAACATCCGCGTCCGCGCCGTCAACGCCGACGAGAACCACATGCTCGCCGACGACGACCGCCAGCATGTTGGGTTTGAAGTCCTGGACCGTGTAGCCCTTGGCCGTCAGAGATTGCGCGATCTGGGCTTTGCTGACCCCAGCAGCGAGTGCGCCGCTCATCGGCGAAAAGGCCAAAGAAAGCGCGGCCGCCGCGCAGATAATTCCCTTGATCACAACGCCCCTCCACTGACCAAAACGACACTTCTCAACGGTTAATACATCGGAAAACGGCTCCGAATGCAATCTGCCGCTTGATAAAGAGGGCGTGCGCAGAGCCCGGGAAAAGCCGAATTTTCCCCAGCTGTGTATAAAATGTTGGCGGAACTGGCAGGCCCTAGGGGAGTCGAACCCCTCTTTTCAGGTTGAAAACCTGACGTCCTAACCGATAGACGAAGGGCCCGCGGCCGTCTCGCGGCTGCGAAGCGAGGGCGCTGTATAGGCGAGGATTTGGAAAGCTTGCAAGCCTTTTTGACGAAATCAGGCAGGGGCCTTCGCCGCGTCGACAATATGGAATTGGGCGGCGCCGTTTCCCCGCCAATTGTCGGCCTTGATGCGCCCCGCAAGGTGCAGGCGCTCCTGCCCCGTTAAGAGCTCTCCGAGCGGCTCGCCGAGCGACCGGAAAGCGATCGCGCGCACGCGCTCGCCCGTCGCGCTGACGAGATCGCAGGAGAGATGCCCCTCGCCGACCGTCCGCGTCCGCTCAACGCGGATGGAAGCAAGGGCGAAGACGGGCTCAGGGTTGCCGGGTCCAAAGGGTCCGGCGCTTTCAATCACGGACGCGAAGGCGCCGGAAACGGCGCTCGGCGCGATCACGCCGTCGATCTCCCGCACGCGGTTCATCAAGGCGCGCGCCACTTCGTCCTTGCACGCAGCATCGACAAACTCCGTAAAGGCGCCGATCGCGCCTGCCGCTATTGTGAGGCCCGCCGCCATCGCGTGTCCGCCGCCGGAGAGAAGAAGGCCCTCAGCCTTTGCCGCACGAAACGCCGCGCCGATATCGACGCCGGAGAGTGAGCGCGCCGATCCCTTGCCGGTATCGCCGTCGATGCCGATGACAATCGCCGGGCGGTCGTAGCGATCCTTGAGGCGCCCGGCGACAATGCCGATGACGCCGGGATGCCAGCCCTCTCCTGCTGCGACGATCACCGAGCGCTCATAAAGACGCTGGCGGTCAACGAGAGCGATCGCGGCTTCCTGAACGTCTTTCTCAATCTGCTGGCGCTCGGCGTTCATCACATGCAGCCGGTCGGCAAGCTCGGCGCGCCGCGCCGCGTCGCCCGTCGTCAGCAATTCAAACGCGAGACGCGCATGTCCAATCCGCCCGGCCGCATTGATGCGCGGGCCCAAGAGAAACCCGAGATCGTAAGCGCTCGCCTTTTTGCTGACGCCGCAGCGCTCGCCGAGCGCTTTCAGTCCCGGATTGCCGCCGGAGTTCAAAACCTTCAGCCCTTGCGCGGTGAGGATGCGCGCAAGCCCCGTCATCGGCATCACGTCGCAGACAAGGCCGAGCGCCGTGAGATCCAGAAACCGCATCAGATCGGGCGCGGGTCTTTCCGCGAAATACCCTTCGTCCTTCAAGGCGCGGTTGATCGCGACAATCGCCATGAAGGCGACGCCGGCGGCCGACAGCGTCGTGAGGCCCGAGCGATCGTCAGGCCGGTTCGGATTGACGGTCGCATAAGCGCCGGCGGGCGGCGGACCGTCCATCTGGTGATGGTCGAGAACGATGACTTCAAGGCCCTCGCTTGCCGCCGCATCGACCGCCGTATGAGCCGCCGCGCCGCAGTCAACCGTAATGACGATCCTGACGCCGCCATCCTTCAGTGTGCGGAAGGCTTCAATCGTCGGGCCGTAGCCCTCCAATATCCGGTCGGGGAGATAAACGTCGAGCGGCGCGCCAACGGCTGAGAAATATCCCTTGAGAATCGCCGAGCCCGACGTCCCGTCAACGTCGTAATCGCCAAAGACGCCGCAGCGCTCGCCGGAGACGATCGCCGTTGCAAGCCGCGAAGCCGCGCGGCTCATGTCGGCAAGGGTTGAGGGGTCCGGCAGGCTGTCGCGCAAGGAGGGGCTCAAATACCGCGCCGCATCGCCCGCCTTCACCCCGCGCGCCGCCAGAAGCCGCGCGAGCGCCGGCGCGCAGCCAAGAGCGCTCTCGATTGCTGCGGCGACGGCGGGGTCTCCGGGCGCCAGCACCCAGCGGCGGCCCGATGCCGGCATCAGCATCGGCGGCAACCCAACGCCCTCGCCCGCGCCGTATATGGGCGCGGCTTCAGGCGACGCCGCCGAATTCCTCGCCATTTCAAACCCTTCCAAATCTCGCCCGGCCCGCGACTCGGGGTATCGCCCGCCTTGCGTCTCCTCCCCTCTATAGTGGTGCGGCGCGTCCCGTCGACTGGCGCCCCTGGGCAAAGGAATTATTCACGCAAATGGCCCGTTATCTGAGGGCCGCTTTAGCAGCCGAGGATTGAGTGCCGGTATCATGGGTTAAATTTGGCGCCGGCGCCGCGACTTTCTCCGTGGCGGCGGGACTTGCAGCGCTCAGTCCGATCGGCGCCCCGGCGATCCAGACGAAACTTCAATCAGACGCCTTGCGAGCCCTCACCACGGCCGATCTCGCCTTCGCCTCGGTCAAAGCCGATGGGCGGACGCTTCTCCTCTCCGGATCAGCGCCGGACGCGGAGCAGCGCAGCGCCGCGATCAGGACCATGGCCGCTATTCCGGGCGTCACGCGCGTCGACGCGGCGAGCCTTTCAGTTGCTCCGCCCGCGATTGAGCCCCCTCAAGAAGACCCGCTCCCGCCGCCGGAAGCAGAGCCCCAGCCCGTCATCGAGACGGCGAGCGCGGAGGACTGTCAGGCCGCGCTCAATCGCACGCTGAACGGGCGCCGCCTCACCTATCGCCTCGAAAGCGCGCGGCTCAGCACGGAAGATCGCGCATTGCTGGACGATGTCGCCGAAGCCGCCAAAGGCTGCTCAGGACTTACCATCGTCATCGAGGGCCACACCGATGCGGCGGGTTCGGATAGCGCCAATCAGCGCCTCAGCGAACGGCGCGCCAAAGAAGTCGAGGCCTATCTGTTGCAAGCCGCGCTTCCTTCAACACTCGTCGTTCGCGCCTATGGCGAAAGCCGGCCCATCGCGACCAACAGCAGCCTTGCGGGGCGCAGCGCCAACCGGCGGATCGATTTCGTCGTCGAAGCGCCGCCCTCCGAAGCGCCGGCAGAATCGGAGTAGCAACAGTCATGATCTGGCTCGCGGCGGAAATCTGGGCGCTTCTCCTTCTCGCATTTGCGACGGGAGCGATGCTTGGCGTCTGGGCCGCGACAGCCCGGGGCGCAAAATCGCGCGCGAGCGAGGCCGAGACGCTAGGCGCCTCGATCAAGGCGGCAGAGCCCGCGATCTTGCTCGACGCGCCGGACGGCCCGAACGACGATCTGACGCAGATCATCGGCATCGACCCCGCGACAGAGCAAAAACTGAACGCGCTCGGCGTCTTTCACCTGCGCCAGATCGCAGCGTGGGATAAAGGCGCCGCGCGCTGGATCGAGATCCGCCTCAACGAGCCGGGCCGCGTGGTGCGCGAGCGCTGGGCCGAACAGGCCGCCAGCATTTGCTGAATTGCGCCAGCTTTGACAGGGCTCGCCGCCCGGCGTAACTCCCGCCGCCTGAAGGAGACGCCGCATGATCCCCCGCTACGCCCGCGAAGAAATGACTTCGATCTGGTCGCCGGAAACGCGCTTCAAAATCTGGTTCGAGATTGAAGCGCACGCCGCCGACAAGATGGCGGAGCTTGGCGTCATTCCGAAAAGCGCCGCGGCGACGGTCTGGGAAAAGGGCCGGAACGCGACCTTCGATGTCGCGCGGATCGACGAGATCGAGCGCGAGGTCAAACATGACGTCATCGCCTTCCTGACGCATCTTTCAGAAATCGTCGGACCCGACGCGCGCTTCGTCCATCAGGGCATGACCTCGTCGGACGTTCTCGACACTTGCCTCTCGGTGCAGCTCGCACGCGCGTCCGATATTCTTCTTAAAGATATCGACCGCGTCTTGGCGGCGCTGAAAAAACGCGCGATCGAGCACAAGATGACGCTGACGGTCGGGCGCAGTCACGGCATTCACGCCGAGCCGACGACCTTCGGCGTCAAGCTCGCGACTTTTTATACGGAGTTTCAGCGCGCGAAAAAACGCCTTCTTGCGGCGCGCGAGGAGATCGCGGTCTGCGCGATTTCAGGGGCGGTCGGAACCTTCGCCAATATCGACCCGTCGGTCGAAGAGCACGTCGCCAAAAAAATGGGCCTTAGCGTTGAGCCGGTCTCGACGCAGATCATTCCGCGCGACCGCCACGCGGCGTTTTTTGCAACGCTTGGCGTCATCGCGTCGTCGATCGAACGCCTTGCGACCGAGATCCGGCATTTGCAGCGCACCGAAGTTCTGGAGGCTGAAGAATATTTCTCGCCGGGGCAGAAAGGCTCGTCGGCGATGCCGCACAAGCGCAACCCGGTGCTGACCGAAAACCTGACCGGCCTTGCCCGTCTCGTCCGCATGTGCGTCATCCCGGCGATGGAAAACGTCGCGCTCTGGCATGAACGCGACATCTCGCATTCATCGGTTGAACGCGGCATCGGCCCCGACGCGACGATCCATCTCGACTTCGCGCTGAACCGGCTTGCGAACGTCGTTGAAAATCTTGTGATTTACCCTGAGCGGATGCTCGAAAACCTGAACCGCCTCGGCGGCCTCGTTCACTCGCAGCGCGTGTTGCTGGCGCTGACGCAGGCGGGCGCTTCGCGCGAGGAATCCTATCGGCTCGTCCAGCGCAACGCGATGCCGGCCTGGCGCGGCGAAGGCGCGTTCCTCGATAATCTCAAAGCCGACGCCGACGTCGTCGCCAAACTGAAACCCGAAGCGATCGACGCGCTGTTCGACGACGCGCACCACACAAAACATGTCGAGACGATCTTCGCCCGCGTGTTCGGCGCTGAGTGATCTCTTAAAAAATGAACCGCCCGGCGGGGTCTGCCGGGCGGCTCGTGCCGTTCGGAGGGGTTGTGAACGGCGGGGTCGATCAGGCGTAAGCGCGGGAAAACCCTGTCTTCCGCGCTGAATTTGTCGAATGCTTGCGCGCTTCCTTGAGGCGCCAGCCGATGCCGGCGAAGCCGAACATCATCAACGCCCAGGCCGCAGGCTCCGGCGCATTGGTGACGCCGCTGACGCCGTCGATAAGAACGCCCGGCGTTCCAAACGCCGCAACATTCTGGATGCGAAGCAGCGAGCAGCCGGTCGCAGAGACCGTCGAGCAGAGAGCCGCCAGATCGAAATTCTGGATGCCGCCGGCGCCCATATCGGCGAACGCGAGCGAGCCCGCCGAGAACGTCGCAACGCCCCCGATGATTTCGCCGACCGAGACGGTGACAAAGTTTGCCGCAGGCCCCGCGAACGGCAACAGCGTCGCCGCGACGCCGCCTCCCGTCAGCGGATTGGCGTATTGCAGCACGAGATCGCCGCCAGCAAGGATCAACGCCGCGCTTCCGTCTGCGGAAAACAGGGCGTTTGACGCATTGTTGACGTTGGATTGGCTAAACACCGACGCCGCGTAGACGGATGTCGCCGCGCGCGCCGGAAACGCAGCGAGCATCGCCGCAGCAACGACGATGATTATTCTGGTCGCCATAGTCATGGCACTTCTCCTTGGACGTGACGTGGCCACGCCCCCCACATTCAGCAAGGAGGAGAATAATTAGTCTGTTTTAAAGGAAGCCTTCCAGAACCTTAACAATTCTAAGGACCCGGGATTTTTCTAAGCCATCGCCAGCGCGGGAGCGCGGCGCTGTTTGAGGCGAAAGGCGAGCCCGAAAAAGCCGAGCAGCATCAACGCCCAGACCGAAGGCTCCGGCGTCGCCGCAACGCCCGACACGCCATCAAGCGTGAAACCGCTTCCAGGAGCGCCGGTGACCCGAATGCGGATGAGCGAGCAGCCTGTCGCCGAGACGCTTGAGCAGAGCGCGCTGAGATCGAGCGCGTAAGAAGGGCCAAAACCCGCCGGAAGCGTCAGGTTTGCTGAAAAGACCGCAACGCTGCCAATGACTTCGCCAATCGCTATCTGCACCGATGTGCCCGCCGTGAGGCGGGTTCCGGTCAGGATCGTGTTCAGACCGGACGCGGCTTGCGTCATTTGCAAGAGGAGATTGCTGCCGCCCGCGACCCTCAGGATCGTTGCGACCGAGCCGTTCGCCGCTCCGACCGCGTTCGCCGCGCCCGCGACCGAGCCTGATGTTCCGTACACGGACGCTGCAAAAACGGTCGTCGCCGCAGCCGCGTTCTGAACGGATGATGCCAGCAAAACCAAGGCGATAATCAGCGGCCGCAAGGAGCGCTCCAGTTCTTTCTAAGCAATTATTAATGCGCCGGAGGCGGTTAAAACTTACGAAAAATGCTTGGTAAATGAACATAAAATGTCGCGGGTTTCGCATCCGTGAACGGAGTTGACCGGCGACAGTCCTGACAAAATCGTGAGGCGGCTGGCGCGGGCGCGTCAAAGACGGCTAGGGTGAAGAGGTGTTTACCGAGTTTTGGACATGAACCGCACCGTCGTTCTGCTTTTCTCCGCCGCCATCGCCGCCGCCGCTTTCCTCATCGCCTTAAAGCCCTCCTCCGCAGCCGAGCCTCTCCCTGCGAGAGCGCCTCAAGGCTTTGCGACCGCGATTTTCGCCGGCGGGTGCTTTTGGTGCGTCGAATCCGATTTTGAAAAACTTAAAGGTGTTGAGGGCGTCGTCTCCGGTTATTCCGGCGGGCTGAAACAGAACCCTACCTATGAAGATCACGAAGGCCATCTCGAAGCGGTGCAGGTGACTTACGATCCCTCAGTCATCTCATATCGGGGGCTCGTCGATTATCTTTTGCGCCATATCGATCCGCTCGATGACGGCGGGCAGTTCTGCGATCGCGGCCATGCTTATACGAGTGCGATCTTCGCTGGCGACGCAAGCGAATGGGCGGACGCGAAGGCTGCAATCGCCGACGCTGAAAAAGTCCTTGGACAAAAGATCGTGACGCCGGTTTTGGATCGCGGCGAATTCTGGCTCGCCGAGGGCTATCATCAGGATTATTACAAGAAGAACCCTCTGCGGTATAAATATTACCGAGCCGCCTGCGGCCGCGACGCGCGCGTCAAGAAAGTCTGGGGCGCGGCCGCGCATTAGCGCCGCGACGCCGCCTTAAAGCTTCTTCGGCTGCTGCTGGCTGATGCAGTGGAACGAGCCGCCGCCGGATAAAAGGTGCGAGGAATCGATCGCATAAAAATGCGGACGATCGACGTGAGCCTCCAGAATTTCGAGGCATTCAAGCGCGGTTTCATCCTCGCCGGTGAGGCCGCCATAGGACGGCATGATCAGCGAGAAGTTCGCGATATAAAAATTCATGTGGCTTGCGGGAACGACTTTGCCGTCAAGCTTTGCCCTGCCGGGCGAGGGTATCTCGATTACTTCAAGCCGCCTTCCCGCCGCATCGGTCGCCGCTTCCAGCGCCTTGCGGATGGCGGCGAAGACTTTCGCATTCGGATCGTCCTTGCCGCTCGGCTTCATGCAGACGACTTTGCCGGGCGCGATAAAGCGCGCGAGATTGTCGACATGGCCGTCGGTGTGATCGCCGAACATGCCCTCATCGAGCCAGATGACTTTATCGGCGCCGATCGCTTCTTTCAGAACGCCGTCGATATCCTTTTCGCTGAGCGAGGGGTTGCGGTTCTTGTTGAGAAGGCACTGGCGCGTCGTGATGCACGTCCCCTCCCCGTCGACTTCAAGCGCGCCGCCTTCCGCGATCAGCCCCTCGAAACGCCGCAGCCGGGCCCCGGCTTTTTCAGCGACGATCCCCGACATCTTGTCGTCGTCGGGCAGAAGATATTTCTCGCCCCAGTAGTTGAACTTGAAGGCGCTCGCGGCGAGAGCGATCGCGCCGTCCTCGACAAAAATCGGCCCGGTGTCGCGCAGCCAGATATCGCCGATCGGCGCTTCATGGAGCCGCACGAGTTTCGGGTCCGGAAGACCAAGGCGCATCGCTTCGGCGGCGACGCGCGCTTCCTCGCCGCGCACCAGCAACTCGACGCGCTCCCCGCGCATCAGCTCGCCTTTTTCGTCGCCCGGGTCCGGGAAGCAAATGGCGCCGACGAATTCCGCAACCTCGCTTTGCGCGGGCTCGAGATTGTCCTCCCAGAGGTCGGCGGCCGAGGGCCAGCCGATCCAGACCGCCTCATGCGCCGCCCATTCCGCCGGCTGCCTCCTTGAAGATTTCATGCAGTTTCAGGCCCTTATGACGACGGCTGCGCCGGCGCGTTGATCCGGTAGAGTGCGGCGGCTATATACCTGCCTGCGGTTCATTCCGCGAGATAAGATCTTCGGGGCGGGGCGAAAGTCCCCACCGGCGGTAATTCGGCCAAAAGCCGTTCAGCCCGCGAGCCGAGCCACAGGGCCGAAAGTCCCGGCGGCAGAGCAGGATCTGGTGCGATTCCAGAGCCGACGGTCATAGTCCGGATGAGAGAAGATCTCACAAGCGGCGCGCCTCGTGCGCGAACGCGGCTGCGTCTTTCGGGCGCCGCCGGCGTTTGCGTCAGGCGGCAAGGCTTCGTGTTCGCCCCGACGCTCTCGACTC
>JBBTJH010000083.1:0-3037 GCA_038059555.1 Pseudomonadota bacterium
TTCGCCTCTCCCTTGGGAGAGGCCAGCGAGCGCGCAGCGCGAGCGGGTGAGGGGTCAGCCCCCAATCTTTCCCGCCAGCTCCTTCACCAGCCGCACGACAACGCGCGCTGTCGTCATCTGATAATCGCGCTCGGGGTTCAATTCGACGACATCGGCGCCGACAAGCGGGCCCTTGATGCGACGGATCAGTTTCAGGACATCGAGCGTCGAGAGCCCGCCGGGCTCTGGATGCGAGACGCCCGGCGCGAAGGCGGGGTCGAGCCCGTCGAGATCGATCGACATGTAAAGCGGCCCTGAAAAAATTTCGGCGGGAACGCTCTCAACTTCGTCGGCGCGCAGAGACGTCACGCCGTATTTCTTCGCCTGCGCCAGCTGATGCGGGTCGGAGCAGCGAATGCCAACCTGAACGAGTTTTCCGATGAGGCCGTCTTCGAGCGCGCGCGCAAACGGGCACGCATGGCTGAACCTGTCGCCTTCAAAATCATCATGGAGATCGGGATGCGCGTCGATGTGGAGGACATTCACTGGGCCGTGCTTCGCGCAAACTGATTTCAATATCGGATAGGTGACGGAATGGTCGCCGCCGATCGAGAGCGGCGCAAAGCCGGCCGCGAGACACTCCGCGACGGTCTTTGAAATCAGCGCGCGCGCCGCCGCGCCGTCTTCCGGCAAGGCCGGGATGACATAGCCTTCTATCGCATCGCGCATATCGACAAGGTCGATCGAATAAGCGCTTGAAGCCTCGCTCGTCAGCAGCCGCTTGACGACGGTCGGCGCGAGCGCCGGCCCGCGCGAATGGCTGGAGCTTGCGTCCCATTCAAAGCCTAGAATGCGCGTTTTCAACGCCCTACCCCTTCCCCTTCGTCTTGGTCTTGTTCGGCTCGGCGTTCTTCTCGATGAATTCGATGATGAGCCCTGCGACATCGACGCCGGTCGCGGTCTCGACGCCTTCAAGGCCGGGCGATGAATTCACCTCCATCACCACCGGCCCGTGATTGGAGCGCAGCATATCGACGCCGCAGACGTTCAGCCCCATCACCTTCGCCGCCGAGATCGCGGTCGCTCGTTCAGCCGACGTGATCTTGATGTTTTCCGCCGAGCCGCCGCGATGGAGGTTCGAGCGAAACTCGCCTTCCTTGCCCTTTCGCTTCATCGAGGCGACGACTTTTTCGCCGACGACGAGACAGCGAATGTCCTCGCCGCCCGCTTCCTTGATGAACTCCTGAACGAGGATGTTGGTGTTGACGCCGCCGAAGGCCTGAATGATCGATTCCGCTGCGCGCTCCGTCTCGCCCAGAATGACGCCGATCCCTTGCGTTCCTTCCAGAAGCTTGATGATGACGGGAGGGCCGCCGACGAGCTTGATGACTTCCTCCGCGTTCGACGTTCTGTGCGCGAACACCGTCACCGGCAGTCCGATCCCCTTCCTCGCCAGCAATTGCAGCGAGCGGAGCTTGTCGCGCGAGCGAGAGATCGCGACCGACTCGTTCGCCGGGTAAACGCCCATCATCTCAAACTGGCGCAACACGGCCGTTCCGTAAAACGTCACCGAAGCGCCGATGCGCGGGATCACCGCGTCATATTTCGGCAGGTCTTTTCCCTGATAAAAAACGCTCGGGCGGTGCGAGGTGATGTTGATGTAGCATTTCAAATGATTGACGACGTCGATTTCATGACCGCGCGCCTTCGCCGCCTCGACGAGGCGCTGGTGCGAATAGAGCCCGGCGTTCTGGCACATCAAGGCGAGCTGCATCGAAATCCTCGAATGGCGTTACCGGCCGAGCAGAAACGATCGCGCCGGGTGAATGATGACATTTTTACGCAAGGCGTCGCGGCCGATCAGCAAGCGGAATTCCATATCGTCGCGGTTCGTCAGCGACAATTCAACCGGATGCTCAAGGTCTCCTAGACGCAAGACCGCCATGATGACAATCCGCATCTGTAAGGCGCCGTTCGAGCTGCGGAATTGCCGGCGGTCATGAACCGGCGCCGAGCAGAAAAACTCCGGCCGGCGCTTTTTCTGGACCGGGTGCAGATAGAATTGCACGAAGGACCGGCCGTCGATTTCCGCCTCGCGAATCCGGAAGGCGTGAATGGCCGAGGTCTTGGCGCCGGTGTCGATTTTCGCCTGGATGCGCCGGTCGCACAAGGCGGGGAGCTCGGCCCATTCGCGCCAGCCGATATGGAGGGGCGGTCTGGTTTTGGATTTGATCGCTTTTTTCATTGGTAAGACCGAGTGCGTAGTTCGTAGTTCGTAGTAAGGCTTCCCTACGCACGACGCACGACGGACTACGCCCTAAATATGCAGCGCATGGCCGAGCGTTCTGAGCGCGGCCTCTTGCAGCGCCTCCCCTTGCGTCGGGTGCGCGTGGATCGTGCCGGCGACGTCTTCAAGCCGCGCGCCCATTTCGAGCGCGAGACCGAAGGCGGCCGAAAGCTCCGACGCGCCGCGCCCTACCGCCTGCAGCCCGAGCAGCAGATGATTGTCCTCGCGCGCGACCGCGCGGATGAAGCCGTCCTCCGCCTCCATCGTCATCGCGCGGCCATTGGCGGCGAAGGGAAAATTCGCGGTCTTGATTTTGTAGCCCGCCGCCTTCGCCTCATCGGGAGAAAGGCCGCAGGAAACGATTTCAGGATCGGTAAAACAAATCGCCGGCATCGCGATTTTGTCCCAGCGGCGGTTATGGCCCGCAATAATCTCCGCAACCATTTCGCCTTGCGCCATCGCGCGGTGCGCCAGCATCGGCTCGCCGGTGACGTCGCCGATCGCGTAAATCCCGCGCATCGACGTCTCGCAGGCGTCGTTGATTTTCAAATGCCGCCCATCCATGTCGAGCGCGAGCTTGTCGCGGCCCCATCCCTCCGTCAGCGGCTTCCTGCCGACGGTGACGAGCACCTTGTCGGCGGGGAGCGCTTCCATCTTGCCGTTCTGGTCGATTTCGAGCGACTTGCCGTCTTTCGAAAGCCCCTTCGCTTTCGCGCCGAGGATGACGGTGACGCCGAGGTTATTAAGGCGCTTGGCGACCGGCTTCGTCAG
>JBBTJH010000084.1:0-6394 GCA_038059555.1 Pseudomonadota bacterium
CGTCATCGCAGCGACTGCCGGCGCCGCGATTAATTTCTTCGCGTCAAAGAGCGCGCTCGGCGACATGCTGAAAGGGCGGGTCACCGGATTCTTGTCGCAGATGGAAAAAGGATTTCGCGAGAACGAGCTCTCTTACATGTTCGTCTTGCGCCTTGCGCCGGTCTTTCCGTTCTGGGGCGTCAATATCGCGGCCGGTTTGCTCGGCGTTTCCGCGCGCAGTTTTCTGGTCGGCACCTTGTTTGGGATAATTCCAGGATCATTCGTTTACGCCAGCATCGGCGCCGCCGCCGGCGCCGCGTTCGACGCGGGCAAGGACGTGTCGCTTACCGGCATTCTCTTCAAGCCCGAAACGCTCCTGCCGATCGCGGGGCTTGCTCTTTTGTCGTTGATGCCGATCGCTTTAAAAAAATTCCAGAAAAAATCCGGGGCCGAATAGAATGTCCGCGACAATCGAGGCTGATATCTGCATCATCGGCGCAGGCTCCGGCGGGCTTTCCGTCGCTGCTGGCGCGGCGCAACTCGGCCGCAAAGTCGTCCTCATCGAGAAAACCCGGATGGGCGGGGACTGTCTCAATTACGGCTGCGTGCCGTCAAAGGCGCTGATCGCGGCCGCCGCCCGCGCGCAGGAAATGCGCGATGCGAACGCTTTCGGCGTCAAAAGCGTCGACCCCGACATCGACTTTTCAGCTGTGATGGATCACGTTCACGCCGTCATCGCTGAAATTGAGCCCAATGACAGCGTGGAGCGTTTCGAAGGCCTTGGCGTCACCGTCATCCGTGCGGCGGGCGAATTCATCGGCCCGCGGACGATCAAGGCGGGCGAGAGTGAAATCAAAGCCAAGCACATCGTGATCGCGACCGGCTCCTCGCCTTTTGCGCCGCCGATCCCCGGCCTTAACGACGTTTCCTATCTCACCAATGAGACGATCTTCGAAAACAGGGCGCGCCCCGATCATCTGATCGTTCTCGGCGGCGGGCCGATCGGCGTTGAGCTGGCGCAGGCGCATCGCCGGCTCGGCTCTGCTGTCACCATCGTCGAGGCCGATGCGCTGCTCAATCGCGACGACCCGGAAGCAGTTGAGATCGTGCGCGCGCGGCTCAAAAAAGAAGGCGTCGCCCTCCGCGAGAAATCGAAGGCCGTTCGCGCCGAACAGACGGACGGCCGCATTCGCCTCACGCTTGACGACGGCGCGGCTATCGAGGGATCGCACCTTCTGGTCGCGGTCGGTCGGCGGGCGAACCTTTCAGGGCTCGGCCTTGAGAAAGCCGGGATCGAGCTTGACGGCGGCAAGTTGAAACTCGACGCCCGGCTTCGCACGACCAACAAGCGCGTCTATGCGATCGGCGACGCGGCGGGCGGCCTGCAGTTCACGCATGTCGCCGGCGACCACGCCTCGACTTTGGTGAAAAACATCCTGTTCAAAGCGCCGGCGAAGCGCCGCGACGCCCTCGCCCCGCGCGTCACCTATTGCAGCCCCGAACTCGCGAGCGTCGGAATTTCTGAGAGCGACGCGAAAAAATCCGGCACGCCCCACCAGATCGCCCGCTGGTCGCTGGAAGAGAACGACCGCGCACGCGCCGAACGGGATACGCAAGGGTTCATCAAAGTCCTCATCGGCAAAGGCGGGCGCATTCTCGGCGCGACCATCGTCGGCGAAGGCGCTGGCGATCTCATCGCGCCGTGGGCGCTGGCGATTGCGAACAATCTTACGATCCGCGCCTTCACCAATATGATCGCGCCCTACCCGACGCGCTCAGAGATTTCCAAACGCGCCGCCGGCGCCTATTATACGCCGTCGCTGTTTTCGGCGCGCACGCGCCGTCTGATCGGCTTCCTCGCGACATTCGATTAAAACCGGCGGACGGGAATTCCGGCGATGACAGAAGAAATGACGATCGCCGAACGGTTCAAGCGCTCGCTGTCGGCGAAGCTTTTGACGCTGACCGTCGTGTTCGTTCTCTTCGCGGAAATCGTCGTGCTCATTCCGTCGGTCGCCAAACAGCGGATCGACTGGCTCGGCGCGCGGCTTGAATCGGCTTATCTCGTCGGCCTCGCGCTCGATTCGCCGGGCGGCGAGATGATTGAACCGGAAACCGCGCAGCAGCTCTTTGCCACCGCGAACATTCTCGGCGTCACGCTCGACCGGGACGGCGCGCGAATGCTGATCATGACGCCGAAGCTGACCGCAGATCAGATGCGCGTCATGCGTTTCGTCACCCTCAATTACGATTTGCCCCAGCAGCATGTCGTCGACGCCTGGGCGACGATTTTCTCCCGCGGCGATCATTCGATCCGCGTCGTCGGCAAGGCGAAATACGCGTCCGGCGGCCTCGTCGACATGTTCGTCTCGCAGGCCGCCCTGCGCGCGGATCTGCTCGAATACGCGCGCAACGTCTTGTTGCTGTCGCTGGTCATTTCAAGCCTTACGGCCGCGCTCGTCTACTGGTCGCTCGACCGGATGATCGTCCATCCGGTGAGGCGCCTCACGGGGAACATGATCGCCTTCGAGAAAAATCCCGAAGACGAGGCGGTGTTGCTCGTCGCCGGTAATCGCCTTGACGAGCTTGGCGTCGCCGAGCGGAGCCTCGCCTCGCTCGAAAACCGCACGCAATCGCTGTTGAAAGAGCGCCGCCGGCTCGCCGCGCTCGGCGCCGGCATTTCAAAAATCAGCCACGACCTTCGCAACATCCTCGCCTCGGCGCAGCTGATGTCGGACCGCCTTGCCCGGAGCGAAGATCCGCGTGTCAGGAAACTCGCGCCGCGCCTCATCTCCTCGCTCAATCGCGCGATCACGCTCTCTCGCGACACGCTGAGCTACGCACGCATGGAGACGAGCGCCCTCAAGACCGAAACGGTCAGCCTCGCCAAACTCGTCGACGATGTTTTGGACGACACGGCGGCGATCGCGGTCGAGACCCGCAATGAGATCGACGAGGAATTAAAAGTCAGCGCCGATCCGACGCAGCTTTACCGGGCGCTGTTCAATCTGGTGAAGAACGCGGTCGACGCGCTCGCCGGCCCCGATCCCCAAGAGAGCGAGGGGGCAGCGAAGGGCGGATCCATCGCGGTCAGCGCCCGCACTGAATCGGGGCGCCTCGTCATCGCGATCGCCGACAACGGACCGGGTCTTCCAGAGGCCGCGCGCGCGCATCTCTTCGAGCCGTTCAAGGGGTCGTTCAAACCTGGCGGCTCGGGCCTTGGCGTCGCCATCGCCTATGAGATCGCCAAAGCGCATGGCGGCGATTTGACCCTCGCCAAAAACGATGAGACCGGCGCGACGTTCGAGCTGTCGCTGCCGGCAATGCCTGATCAGTAACCGACCGCCGCGCCGTCCGGCTCCCGCGGGTCAGCGGCGCCGAGAAGTCTTTCGGGCGTGCGCATCACCGTATTCGTCCGCCCCATCGGCCTTTGCGACAACGAGCCGTCCGGCGAGCGCGCGAACAAAAAGCCGCGCCCTTCCATGATTTTGATGGTGTCGAGCGGCACGCCCGGCTCGGTCATGATGCGATCTGGTTGCCATTGATGATGGATTTTCGGCGCAGCGTTCGCCTGCATCGGATTCATGCCGAACTCGATGATGTTGAGGACGTTCTGGAGAACGATCGTAATGATCGTCGATCCGCCGGGCGATCCCGTCGCAAAAACCGCCTTGCCGTCCTTCATGACGATTGTCGGCGTCATCGACGACAAGGGGCGCTTGGCGGGCTCAATTTCGTTGGCGCGCGAGCCAAGGAGGCCAAACCCGTTCGGCGCGCCGGGCTTTGCCGAAAAGTCGTCCATTTCATTATTGAGCAAGAACCCGGCGCCGTCGACCGAATAGGAATTGCCGAAGGTGAAGTTCAACGTCGTTGTCGCGGCGACGGCGTTTCCTTCCTTGTCGATCACCGAAAAATGCGTTGTCTGCGGGCTCTCATCGAGCGGCCCGAGGCCGGGCTTTACGTCTTCCGACTTCGTTGCGCGGCCGATCTTGATCTCTGCGCGCAATTTATCCGCATACGCCTGATCGATCAGCCGGTCGACGGGAACCTTGATGAAATCCGGATCGCCCAGATACTCCGAGCGATCGGCATAAGCGCGCCGCATCGACTCGACCAGCACGCCGAGATAGTCGGCGGTGTTGTGCCCCATTTTGTTAAGGTCATATCCTTCAAGAATATTCAGCATCTCGATCAGATGGACGCCGCCGGAGGAAGGCGGCGGCATCGAGGCGATCTCATAGCCGCGAAACTCGCCGGTCACAGCCGTCCGCTCGATCGCGCGGTAGGCTTTGAGATCCTCATGCGTGATGAGGCCGCCGTTCTTTTGCATCTCCGCGACGATAAAATCGGCGACCGGCCCTTCGTAAAATCCTGCGGCGCCGCGATCGCGGATCGCTTTTAACGTCCTGGCGAGATCTTTCTGCACGAAGAGCTCGCCGCTTTTGTAGGGAGCGCCGTCAGCTTTGAGGAAATACGCTTTGGTCGAGGGGTCGCGCTCGAAACGTTCGCGATATTCGCCGAGCGCATCGCCGAGCGCGCCGGAGACGGGATAGCCTTTCTCCGCGAGCCGTATCGACGGCGCGATCACATCCTTCAGCGGCATTGTGCCGTATTTTTCAAGCGCGGTCGTAAGGCCCATCACCGAGCCTGGAACGCCCGACGACAAATGACTGAACCGCGCGCGCATGTTGTCAACTTCGCCATCGCCATCGAGGAACATGTCGCGCGACGCGCCCGACGGCGCCATCTCGCGATAATCGATCGCGATGACGTCGTCGCGGCCAGCTAGTTTGATCATCATGAAGCCGCCGCCGCCGAGATTGCCGGCCTGCGGGTGCGTCACCGCGAGCGCAAAGCCGGTCGCAACCGCCGCATCGACGACATTGCCGCCTTTGGCGAGAATATCGCGGCCGACTTCGGCGGCGATGCGGTCCTGCGCGGCGACAATGCCATTTTCAGCCCGCACCGAATGAAAGAGCGAGGGATAGGACAACAAGGAATTGGCGCCCGTGGCGGCGTCCGGATCCGTGATCTCGTCGGCGTCGATGCTGCGGGCTGTCTGTGCGAGGGCGGCGGGAGCAAGCGCGCAAGTGAGGAGCAAGCTCGCCATCAACGCGATCCCGGTTTTGAGTGTCGTCACGATTATCTCCGCGTTCGGCTCGAATTCCCGCCGACCATCGCAGAGATTGCGACAGTGCGCAAAGCCCGGCGGCGCCAGCTCGCGCGTCGGCGCCCAAACGCAAAATCCGGTCTCGCGCGAGCAAAGACGCGCCAATTCAAGCCGAGGGAGCTAGGCTCAGCAAGCCGCGCGGACTATCCTTAACCCCGATACTGAGTTTATGAGCGAGCCCCATGACCCGCAAAACCGGCGCCCTTAACGACATCACCGACGTGCCGGGCATTCTGGTCGGGCAGGCCGAAGACCGGACCGCACGCACCGGCGTCACCGTCATCCTGCCAGAGGCGCCAGCAATCATTGCGGGCGACGTGCGCGGCGGCGGGCCAGGCACGCGCGAGACCGATCTTCTCGACCCCTCTACTCTCGTCGATCGCGCCGACGCCATCGTACTTTCGGGCGGCTCCTCCTATGGGCTTGGCGCGGCCGACGGCGTCGCCGCCTGGCTCGGCGCGCGCGGGCGCGGTTTTCAATTGATGAAAGTCGAGGGCGCCCCGCCCTCGCCGATTGTCCCCGCAGCCATTCTTTATGATCTCGCCAATGGCGGAAACAAAAACTGGGGCGAGGCGCCGCCCTATGCCCGGCTCGGCAAAGAGGCGGCGGCCAGCGCAAAAAAAGGCGTGTCGCTCGGGCGCGCAGGCGCCGGGTTCGGCGCGCGCGCAGGCGCAGCGCCCGGCGGCATCGGTTCAGCCTCGTTTGCAAGCGAAGACGGCCTCATCGTCGGCGCGCTGATGGCGGTCAACAGTTTCGGCTCAGTCAAAATCCCGGGGACGAATGTGTTCTGGGCGGCGCCTTATGAAGAGGGCGACGAATTCGGCGGCGCGTGGACAAGCTCAAAGCCGCAGGCGCGAGACCTGCCGCCCGACACCAAACTCGCGGCCGCGCGCGCCAATACGACAATCGGCGTCGTCGCGGTGAATGCTGCGCTGACGCAGGCGCAAGCCCGCCGCGTCGCCATCATGGCGCAAGACGGCCTCGCAAGAGCGATCCGCCCCGTGCATGGCCCGACCGACGGAGACGTCATCTTCGTGCTGGCGACAGGGCCCCTCCCCGGCGCAGACCCGCTGCAGCTGACGCGGATCGGCTCGATTGCGGCCGATTGCGTCGCCCGGGGGGTAGCCCGGGCGGGTTTCGAGGCGGGAAAACAGAGCGGCTGACCTGAGCCGCCGGGGGGCTTGCGTTGCCCGACAAGCTGCGCTTAAAGGCGCTTTCGCGCTTACCGCGCCACGCGCCCGTAGC
>JBBTJH010000085.1:0-7420 GCA_038059555.1 Pseudomonadota bacterium
GGCGAGCGGGCGCGTCAAGCAGACCTTCATGCCGGAAGTCGAGGGCGACTTCATGCAGGTTTCGATCGAGCTGCCGCAATCGACGCCCTTCGCGCGGATGAAGGAAGTCGCCGAACAGCTCGACAGCGCCCGGCGTCTTCTCGAGCAGGAAACGAAGGACATCGCGGTCCCGGATCCGAACACCGGCAAGGCCTCGAACGGCGTCGTCAGAAGCTGGGCGATGACGGTCGATGAAAATATCGTGCGCGCCTGGGTGGCCTTGACGCCGCCGGAGACGCGCGAGATCGGCTCGAAAAAAATCGCCGAGCGCGCAAAAGAGCTGCTGGGCGACGTGCCGGACGCTGAAAAGATCGGATTCGATCTCTCCGGCAACAATAACGGCCCGGCGATCCAGATCGCGATTATCGGTGAGAATCAGGAAGACCTTTCGGCGGCTGTCGAAGACCTCAAGGCCAAGTTGATGACGTATTCGGCGGTGAGGAGCGTGCGCGACAGCGAGGAGGCGGCGAACGAAGAATTGCGCCTCAAGCTGAGGCCCGGCGCCGAGCGGCTTGGCGTCACTCTCTCCTCGCTCTCGACGCAGGTCCGGCAAGCTTATTTCGGCGACGAAGCGCAGCGGCTTCCGGGCGACGGCGACGAAAAGCGTGTCTATGTGCGTTATCCTGAAGACGCTCGCCGCTCGCTCTCGTCGCTTGATGAGTTTCGCGTGCGCACCGAAGACGGGCGCGAAATACCGCTCGCTTCCGTCGCCGAAGCGACCTTCGCCGAAGGCGTCACCGGCCTCGATCGCCGCCAGCGGCAGCGGTCAATCATGGTCGAAGCCGAGGCCGAGCGCGAAGCGCGCGCCGATATCATGCGCGAGCTTGAAGAAAGCTATTTCCCGCAATTCGATGCGCGCTACCCGACGGTGTCGCGACGCGACCTTGGCGAGGCGGAATCGCAGCAGGAATTCATGAGCGAGATCTTCCGGCTGCTCACCTTCGCGCTCTTTGGCATGTACGCGCTGCTCGCGATCGTCTTCCGGTCCTATGCGCAGCCCGCGCTCATCATGTCGGCGATCCCCTTTGCCATGGTCGGCGCGATTTTCGGGCACATGATGTTCGGAACGGCGTTCGGGCTCTTCTCCTATCTGGGCGCGATCGCGGCTATGGGCGTTGTCGTCAATGACAATGTCGTGTTGATCGACAAGATGAACCAGTTTCGAGAAGATGGCGAAGGCGCTTACAGTGCGGCGCTTGACGCCGGCGTGTCGCGCTTCCGTCAGATATTTTTGACGTCCGTGACGGAGTTCATCGGTCTTGCGCCGATGATTTTCGAAGAAGCCTCGATTGCGCAATTCCTGAAGCCGATGGCATTATCGCTCGCTTTCGGCGTCCTCTTCTGCATGCCGGTGACGCTGATTTTGAGCCCGTCGCTTTATATGATCGGCAAGGACATCAAGGATAATACCGGGAAAATCTGGAGCTGGTGGCGGCGCGGCTGGAGCGATGCGGGGCGCCCGGCGCCGGCTGAATAATCACACGCTCATCAGCGCGGCGAGCCGCTCAATGAACCAGTAACCGGAGACGATCCCGAGAGCGTAACCGGCGGCTCGCCTCGCGCTGACGGGCGATGCGGCCTTGAGGTTTGCGATCACCGAAGGCTTGAGCAGCCGGCGAGCGGCCAACACGGCGGCGAAAACAAGGGCGATCATGGCGATCTGTCCCGCCTCAACACCGAGATTGAAGAAGAGTAGAGCGGCGATGGTTTCGGTTTTTGGAAGACCGATGTCGCCGAGCGCCGCAGCGAACCCTGCGCCGTGGACCAGACCAAAAGCGCTGGAGACCAGCACTGGGCGGCGCCAGGCGAGCGTCGTCTTGTCGCCGCGTGCGATTTCCGTCGCCAGAAAGACGATCGAGAGCGCGATCACCGCCTCGGTCGCAGGAATTGAAACGCGCAACCAACCGAGAGCCGCCAGCGCCAATGTCGCCGAGTGGGTGAGGGTAAAGCCGGTGATGGTGACAAGCATCCTGCGCGGCGTTCCGGCGATAAGAAGAAGTCCTGCAAGAAACAGGAGATGATCGAGGCCGCCAAGAATATGGGCAAGGCCGATCCGAAAATAACTGGCGGCGACGCCTGCAAAGCTGTCAGGCGCCGGCACGAGCCACTCGTTTGCGGAAGGATCGAGAACGGCGGTGCGCGTTTCTCCGCTCGCGTAGACGACGCGCACCAAAGTTGAAATCGACGGATTGTAAAGCGGCCAATCAATCGCGATGGAGGCTTTGTCGAAGTCGCACCTATAGCGCGCGCTCTGATGGAGGGGATCGGCGGTTATCCGGCTTTCTTCTAAACAGGGCGGCGGCATTGAAATCACAGGCGCATTGCCGCTGTCGACTGTTGCGGGCGTTGTGGCGCGTAGCATGATCGCGCCGCCGGGCGCCTCGGTCAGCTCGATGAAGAGCGGGCGCGAATCATGGGCGAGGGCGGCTCCCGGCATGAACCCAAGCGCCGCCGCAATGATGACAATCCGGGTGAGCGCAATTGGCGTTATGTGGTTTCTTGACCCATCCTTCGAGCAGCGTCTCGAGAGTTGGACGGCAGACGCTGAACTGCGCGTCAATGACCGCCATTCCCGCAAGCAAGAGAGAGGCGGGAAATTCGCGACCCTACTGAACATCGAGCCGCTCTTCGACTTTATACTTCGCGACAATCGCCCCAATCGCTTTTTCGATCGCTTCTTGCCGCCGGTCTTCCGCAAAATCCGATTTCACTACATCGCGAATATCGCTGAGCGGCGGCAGGCTCGATGGCGCGCGAGTGGTGACATAAATAAGATGCTCGCCATATTGCGAGACAAACGGCCCGAGCCATTCGTTGAGCGGCGTCAGGGGATCGAATATCGCGGCGGCGATTTCGTCGCCAAGCTGGCTATGAATGTAGTCATCCGTCCGGTCGACGTAATTTTTGTGAAAGAGGAAGCGGTCGCCGAACGCCGTCGCGTCGTTAAATCCAGCCTTTGACTTTTTTAGATCGGCGAGCAGAGCGAGCGCTTCCGCGCGCGCTGTCGCTCGCGGCTTTTTTTCGGTCGAGACGAAGACATGCGTCAACGTCGCCGATGGCGGCGAGGTGTAGCGGTCATGATTGGCGTCGTAAAAGACGGCGAGTTCCATGTCGGTCGGCTCCGCGATCGCGGCCGCCGCCGCTTCAGCGAGAAACTCGACCTTTTGGACCAAGCGCTGGCGAATGACATAATCATTGGCCCCAAGGCCAAGCGCATCGGCCTCACGCGCCAGCGCCTCTTCCCGCACATAATCGCGCACAATGTCCGCACGCGCCTTAGGAGAGAGCCCGTCGAGAATCGCGGCTGCGGCGTCGGGTTCGAACGCCTTTGATCGGTACTGAATGAAGTCGAGCAGCGCCGCCCGATTGACGGATATAACATTATCCGCGCGGTCCGCCGGCTTTATGGCGCTGCCGATAATAAAAAGCAGGGCGCCCGCCGCCAGAAAATGCACCAGCGGGTCTTGCAGCGGGAGCTTCACGGCTTAGCCTTTCGCGGGCGAATACCAGATCGGAGAGGTGTAGGCGCGCTCCTGGATCGTCACCGGATATCCTTCCGGCGGCGCTTTTTGCATCGCGACTGAATCGTAAAGCGAATTCCGGGGCGTCGGGATCTGCAACACGCGGACATAATAAAACGCGTTCTGTGCGGGATCAAAATCGGGATCGCTCCAGACGCTTGTCAATTCCGCCGCGCCGATTGCATTTGTGTAACCGGCTGTCTCAACGTCAACGGTGTTCCCGACGGCGGGGAGCTTGCCGTCCGGTCCCTCAGAGCGACCGGCCGACCAGGCGACGTCGTAAACTTTTTCAAGCGCCTTGCCGTCGGGCCCGAGCCATCCCTTGACGATCTGCACCCGGTCGAGATTGGCGTCGACCGGATCTTTGACCGCTTGAATGAGAAAGTTCGGCGCGGCCGCAGAGCCGCTGCCGGAAATATCGCCGCCCATCGGCACGCCTTTGGCGTAACCGACCGCCGCAAGATCGGGAGATGAGAGATCTTCCGGCGTAAATCCAAAGCCGCCAAAAAATCGAACGCTGATGCGCGGGCCGGTCGTTCCGTAAACCTCGCGGCGTTTCATGGCCGCAAAAATTTCTTCGCGCGTGTTTTCCCTCGCCCAGACGGCCGCAAGACCAGACGCCGACATGTCCCATCCAGAGATGACGCCGCCGACGCTGTAATCCTTCATTTCCGGAATCGAATCGAATGCGAATTTGCCCTGGAAATTGTCCTCCTCGGCTGTCGAAAGACCGCTATGGGAATCGGTCGATCCGATCATGCCGAGCTTATAGGGATTGACGCCGATCTGCTTTTCAATCTCAAGGCCGGTTTTTAAAGCGCCGCGTACATAATCGGCTGGCGTCACCGTCGGCGTGTGATCAGCGCCCACGCGCGCTTCGATCACCGTTTTGAAAAATTCAAAGTCGGCGAATTCGTCATTGGGCGACAGGGCGGAATGCGTCTCCGATGTGCCTTTGATCTGAGTGACCTCCGCAATCGGCTCCCACGCAGCGCGAAGGCGCGCGTACTCTGCGGTTATCGGGCGACCGTCATAATCGACCGCAGCGAACATCCGGCCCTTTGAGATATTCGAATTATGCGGGATCGAGACGAAATCGGCGCCGGTCTTCTCTTTCGTTTCTGCGAGCCATTTCCAGAGGTCTTCCGGATTGCCGCTGTCGTTTGAGGAAAAGGGGAGGAAAGTTTTCGCCGTCGCGGGCGTCATCGGCGACAGGACAATGCGGTGCAGATTGGCGCCGTTCGGCGTCGGCGAATATTCCCAGCCGACCAGCGTCGTAAATTTGCCGGGGCGGTAGTATTTTTCCGCCGCATCCATATTCGTCGTCCAGCCCGCGCGAAAAATATCCGCGTTGAACATTTCGGCGATGATCGATGGGTCGGACCACAGCCAACGCTCCGCCCGGACACGCGGATCCGGCGCAGAGACGAGATCTTCAAAACGCCAGCGAAGCGCGGTCAGAAGGCCGACTTTCGGCGGCCGCTGGTCGTCGGGAATACCCGCTGAGGTGATCGCAAGAAGAAACAGACCGAAGGCGTCTTCAGCGTGCCCGGTATTGAAAAGCTCGGTCAGCTTCCTTCCGAGACGCGTATTGGCAAGTCGCGGATCTTTGAGGCTAAGGAGATCATAGGGAACGCCCAATAGTTCCGCGTGATCGCTGACCGCGAGAAAATCGAGCGGAGTTTTTAGTTGCACCCGCGCGCGGTGATAGGCGTTGACGACGGGCTCTCCCATCGCGAAGCGATAGGATGTCGAGGCGTCCGCCGAATGGTTCTGCAGGAAATAGGCGTCGACCGACAAATTGGTGTGAAGGTGCGTGTCGCCCCAAAGGACCTTATCCGGAAAGTCTTGCGCGAGCGCGCCGGCATTCGCCAGCGCGGCAATTGCGGCAGCCGACATAAGGGTATTCTTGATCATGATCTCGCCTCCGATGCGATGGGGATCATGCCGCGAAGCGGAGCCCCGCCGCAAGCGTTCTCGGCGCCTCGCCGCTGCCGCAGGGCTCAGGACGGCGAGTACCAGATTGGAGAAGTGTAGGCGCGCTCCTGGATTGCCGTCGGATATCCTTCGGGCGGCGCTTTTTGCAACGCGATCGAATCGTAAAGCGAGTTCCGCGGCGTTGGAATCTGCAGGACGCGCACATAATAAAAAGCGCGCGCGGCCGGGGTGAACTCCGGATCGGTCCAGACAGTCGTCAATTCCGGCGCGCCGATCGAGTTCGTATAGTGCGCGGTTTCGACGTCAACGCTATTGCCGACCGGCGGCAGCTTTCCGTCGGGGCCTGGGGCCCTCTCGCCCGACCACGCGATGTCGAAGACTTTCTCCTGCGCTTTGCCGTCCGCCCCGAGCCATCCCTTGACGATCTGGACGCGGTCGAGATTGCCGTCTTTGGGGTCTTTGACCGCTTGAACCAGAAACGAAGGCGCGGCTGTTGCGGCGGTCAGATCGCCGCCCATCGGAACGCCCTTCGCGTAGCCGACCGCCGCGATGTCGAGGGCGCCTGCGTCCTCCGGCACAAACCCGAAGCCGCCAAAAAACCGAACGCTTATGCGCGGGCCGGTCGTTCCGTAAACTTCGCGGCGTTTCATCGCGGCGAAAATTTCCTCGCGGGTGTTTTCTCGCGCCCAGACGGCGGCAAGGCCCGATGTCGACATGATCCAGCCTGTGCCGCGTCCTCCGGAATTTTCTTTCATCTCCGGCGTTGAATCGAGCACAAACTTGCCCATGAAATTGTTCTCTTCCGCCGAAGGTAGTCCGGTATGCCCGTCGGTCGAGCCGATCATGCCGTATTTGAAGGGGTTGACGCCGACCGCGTTTTCGATTTCGAGGCCTGACTTCAATGCGCCGCGAACATAATCGCCATTGGTCGGCGTCGCGTCGTGCTGCGCGTCGGCGCGGTTCTCGATCAATTTTTGATACAGTTCAAAATTTGCGAACTCGTCGTTCGGCGACAATACGGGATGCGTTTCCGACGTGCCTTTGATTTGCGTCACTTCGGCGATCGTCTCCCAGGTCGATCGCAATTTCGCGTATTCCGCCGTCAGCGGTCGACCGTCATAATCGACGCTCGCATACATCCGGCCTTTGGAAATGTTGGAATTATGCGGGATAGCGATGAAGTCCGCGCCCGTGCGCTTTTTCGTCTCCTCGAGCCAGCGCCACAGCGTTTCGGGGTTCGGGCTGTCGATCGTCGAATAGGGCAGCCACGATTTCGCGGTTTCAGGATCGGTCGGGCTGAGGACGACGCGGTGAAGGTTGGCGCCGCTCGGCACGGAAGAATATTCCCAGCCGACCAGAGTGGTGAATTTTCCGGGATTATTATGGTGTGCGGCCGCGTCCATGTTCGACGCCCACATGGTCTTGGTGATCTCGTCATTATCGAGATCGCGAAGGAGGCTCGGGTCGGACGCGAGCCAGCGTTCGGCCCGCGCTCGCTTGTTCGGAACGGAATAAAGATCTTGAAAGCGCCACAACAGCGCGGTTCCAAGCCCGATCTTCGGCGGGCGCTTGTCGTCGGGCATATCCGCAAGATTGCCGCCTAGGACGATGAGGCCGAAGGCTTCAAGACCTTTTCCGTCGTTGATCATCTTGATCAGGCGCTTGCCGACGCGCGTTTGCGTCAGGCGTTTGTCTTTCAGCTCAAGGAGGGCGTAAGGCGCGCCAAGGAGCTCCGCGTGATCGGCGACGGCGAGAAAATCCAGCGGCGTCTGCAGTTGCACGCGGGCCCGGTGATACGGGTGGATGACCGGTTCGCCTTTGGCGAAGCGATAGGCGGTATCGGCATCGCCGCTCCGGTTGCCGAGCGCATAGGCATCCATCGACAGGCGCGTATGCAGGTGCGTGTCGCCCCAGAGAAGTTT
>JBBTJH010000086.1:0-3075 GCA_038059555.1 Pseudomonadota bacterium
CCTAGCCGACGATGATGCGGTCAGGGCGCATGCGGAGCGCGTTCTTGACAAGCTCGCGCTGCGAAATTTCGCCCTTGCCTTCAATGTTGGTCGGGCGCGTTTCCATCCGGCAGACATGGCGTTGCTGAAGTTGCAGCTCGGCCGCGTCTTCGATCGTGACGATACGCTCCTTATCGCCGATGTGGCGTGAGACAGCGTTCAGCATGGTCGTTTTTCCGGTGCCGGTGCCGCCCGAGATCAAGAGATTAAGCCGGCAGCGCACTACGCCCTTCAGCACCTCCGCGCACGACTTCGTCATCGAGCCGACCTCAACCAGGCGATCCAGATCGTAGGGAATGCGCGAGAATTTGCGGATCGAGAGCAGCGGCCCGTCGATGGCGACAGGCGCGATGACGGCGTTGACGCGAGAGCCGTCGGGAAGGCGCGCATCGACGAGCGGCGTTCCTTCGTCGATCCGGCGGCCGACCTGGACGACGATCCTGTCGATGATGCGCAGCAGATGTGCGTCATCTTTGAACCGGACGTTGGTTTCTTCAAGGACGCCGCGCCGTTCAACGTAAACGGAATGGGGGGTGTTGACGAGAATGTCAGCGATGGTGTCGTCCGCGAGCAACGGCTCCAGCGGTCCAAATCCCATCAGCTCATCGACCAGCTCGTCGATGATCGTCTCACGCTCGTGGGTATTCAGCGGCTTGTCCTCGCCTGCGAGAAGCCGGCCGATGGCGCCGCTGATTTCGAGTTTCAAGTCGGCGCGGTCGACGCGGTCAAGAACGCTGAGGTTGATCTCCTCGATCAGGCGCTGGTGAAGCCGCACTTTAAGATCGAGATAATCGTGGGTTGAAGCGTCAGCGCGGTCGAATGGAATGACTGGCGCGCCAGTTTTCGCCCCTGAAACGGATGGCTCAATTCGAGACGGGGACGTCGCGGGAAGCGGCGCTTCGCCGACGCGTTTGCTTTTTAGGTCTGAAAATCTGAAATTCATTGTGGACGCCCCCTCAATCCAAATCTTTCGCCAATTACGCGCGTGAACGGCGTCGCGGCGTCAGGCTCTTTTGCAAGCTTGAGGCCGAGCGCGCCCGCAAGGTTACGGGCGTTGGTCTCGAAATCCTTGGCGGCGACGGATTTTTGCGACAGCGCCGAGAAGAGCAGGCCGCGATCTGCCGCATCTTGCGCCGCTTTGACGTCGAGCCTTATGACCCCGGCGGGCTTGGTACGGAAAATCTCGGCGATTTTTTTGGCGCGCTCGTTATTCTCGATCGTCTTCTCATATTTGTTGACGAGAAGATGGGTATTGAGGTGCGTCAGGCCGAAGTCGATGAAGCTCTGATTGATGCGCGCAGCGCCCGCTGCGCTTCTGACACTGGCTTCCGCGACCGGAATGACGAGATCAGATTTGTCGAGCACAACGCCGATCCATTGCGCCCAGGCGGCCGGCGCCTCGATAATCGACACGGCCGCGATTGCGCGCAAATGTTTGAATAACCGTTCGATGAACTGCTCGGATAAGGCGTCGAGCGGCGTGATTTCATTGGGGGCTGCAAGAACGTCAAGGCCGCTATCGTGCGCGGTCAAGGTTGAGGCCAGAAGCGTCGGATCTAGCCGCGCGCCCGCGCGCACCGCGTCAATCACTGTCATTCGCGGCCTCAGATCGAGCGCTGTCGTCACTTGCCCGAACTGAATATCGAGATCAACAAGCGCGACTTTTCCTTCGACGAGGGGGACAAGCGCTGCGCCGAGATTAACGGCGAGCGTCGTCGCCCCGACGCCGCCCGCGGTCTTGATGATGGTGACGATTTTCCCGGTCCTAGGCACGCCAGCCGCCGGCGCCTCTGTCTTGCGGCCGCGCGCCGTATTCAGCGCGGCGACCAGCTCGACCGGCAGGACAGGCGTCGGCAATACGTCCGTGACGCCGGCGCGAAAGAGCCGCCGCACGACGTCGGCGGACGGGTTTTCCATGATGACGATGAAGGAGCCGCCCCGCGCGACATAAGCGCAAAGCTGCTCCAGCGCTGCAATATCGGCCCCCGCCGCCGCGCCGACTTCAATAACGACGATATCGGCGCCGCCATTGATAATCGCCGGCGCGTCCGCGAGGGATGTCTCAGCGACGCGAATATCCGCGGCGATATCGGGCGACGCATCGCAATACGCTCCGATCTCCGTCGCAAGCTCTGTTGAGCGCAATATGGCGATAAGGCTCTTCATGTTCGATGGAATGTTCATCATGTCCCCGCGAGATCTTCCCCAGGAAGGCTCGTTGAAAAGGAGGGCATCAAGAACGGCCCAATTCCAAACGCGCTAAGCACCGGGAGGCTAGCCGTCACGCCGGCGACTTCGACGGTCACCAGCGGCACTGGCCGGCCTTTGCCGACAAATCCCAGTTTGGAACCTGAAAAAGTGACCACGATGTTGTTCTGCGCGAGTGACGGATAGACCAACCGCATCTCCTGCAAGATCCGGCCCATGATCGCGGCGTCGCACGCTACAGCAACCGCGCCGCCCGACGTGGTTAACGCGGTCCCGGTGCAGGTTGCCGACCATTGCGTCCCGGCGCCTGTCGCCGAACAATAATTGCCGGGCGAGGTTGCAACCGCGACACCGCAATCTGGCATGCCGGTAATGGCGGGGCCTCTGGTCGCTGCGATCCTCGCGCCCATGCGCGTCGCCGCGTCGAGCGCCTGATACTGAAAATAGAAATAGCCAAGTTCGGCGACGCCGAAGGTGATGACGAAGAGGAGCGGCGCGATGAAGCTGAATTCAACGAGCGTCGCGGCTCTGGTTTCAACGATAAACCGGAGAAGCTTTTTCATCTCAGAGCCCCGTCCAGATTTCGGAATGCTCCGCTTGTATCTCAAAGGCTGAAAGCCCCACGACCTGCAGGAGACCGATACCCGCATAGGCGGCTGACGCCGAAACCGTGATCACCGGAATGTCGTTGCCGGCGCCCGCTGTGCTGAAAATGACCGGCGTCACTGTCGCCGGATCAACACAGGCCTCGGTCACCTGAACGTCGATCCCGCGCGATCCGGTCCATGTCGGGATCAGCAGCGGCGCAGCTGAGGCGAGGTTTCCCCG
>JBBTJH010000087.1:0-903 GCA_038059555.1 Pseudomonadota bacterium
CAAGGGAATCAGCGTTCGCCCAACAATGCATGGAGTTTTGCAACAGAATTGGCGATTTCCGGTCGGTCGCCTTCTGACGCGCCAAAGTCCGCTTTCGGGCTCGCTGGCGACGCGTCACGCGCAATTCCGTTTGTAGGTTTATTCAGAAAGCACCGGTTCCAGATCTGCCGAAGATCCGGACGCCAACGCGACAGTGCGCAAGAGCGAGACGGATTTTTCCGTGACGGGCTTAGAGGCTGAAAGATAGTCTTTCGGCCGGCCCGTCGCGGAGGTTGATCATAGCCAAATCGAATCCGAAGATGAAACCCGCTGCGACCCTCGCACTAAGCGTGTCGCGGGATATCCCTCTCGACAAGCTCATGCTTTCCCAATCGAATATCCGCCAGGTGAAGGCGGGCGTCTCAATCGAGGACCTCACCGAGGACATCGCGCGGCGGACGCTCCTTTGCCTCACCCTATGCCGACAAGCTGTCGGCCAACGAATTCACGCCGACGCTGCGAAGGCCACCAAGTAGCCGCTTGGATCGCGCACGGCGAATTCGCGCATGCCGTAGTCCATCGTCTCTGGGCCCCACTCGAACGCGTATTTCGCGTTCAGCGTTTTGGCGAGAGCATCGACGTTCGCCACATGGAGGTAGATCGTTCCGCTCAAGGATGGCGTCGCGGGCGTTCCGACAGGCGGGTCGCTGTAAAACTGGAGTCGCGCCGATCCATGCGTCATCTCGATCCAACCAGACTGAAGCGCCCCGCCGCTCAAGCAAAACCCGATCGCCTCGTAGAAGCGCTGGGTCTCGCCCAGATCGGAGGCCAGCAGACTCAATACCAGCGCGGTTTTGCTCTCGCCGTTCATCGCAAGGCTCCCTCAACGAGCGTATCAATGATCGGACAGCCGCGTTCGGCTCG
>JBBTJH010000087.1:913-5313 GCA_038059555.1 Pseudomonadota bacterium
TTCGGCTCGCCCGCATTGCACGGCCGCGTCCGTCAGTATGCGGTCGAGCCGCTTCAATGTCTTGATCTTGTCGCGTACGTCATCGCGATGCCGAACCGCAATCTCCTGCGCGCCCTTGCACGCGCCGCCGCTGTCGGCGAGCTGCAACAGCGCGCGAATGTCATCGATTGAGAACCCGAGATCGCGGGCGCGGCGGATGAAGCGGAGCCTCTTTGCGTCAGCATCGGCGTAGGCGCGCCTGCCTCCCTCCGTTCTCGGCGGCTTGGGCACGAGCCCGATGCGCTCATAATAGCGGATGGTCTCGATATTGACGCCGGTGAGGGCGCTGACGTCGCCGATAGTCGTCATGGGGCTTGCTCCTGTAGCCGCTACAGGAATTACCATCCGGATCATGAACTCGGAACCGAAAAAACGGAGCGTCGTCGGCTGGCTTGCCGGCGGGGGACTTCTGTCGGGATTGGGCGCGCTCATGGGCGCCTCCTGCTGCGTATTGCCGGTGCTTCTCGTCCAGATCGGCGTCAGCACCGCCCTCGTCGCCCAGCTTGGCGTGCTCGCGAGCGCCAAGACTTACCTTCTCGCGATCACGGCGCTGCTCATCGCCGGAGGCTTTGCTTCCGCGTTTTGGGGCGGGCGGCGTCCGCGGCCGCGCGTCGTCTTGATGCTTGGCGGCGCTGCAGTTCTTGTCGCGCTTTCGATCGCGCTCCCCCATATCGAGCCGCAGCTTCTTCATTGGATCCGGAACCCGTGAGCGCTGAGATCAATCTGCAGTCGCGCATTATTTGCCCGGAATGCGGCCATGCAACTCTCGAAACCATGCCCGAGGACGCGTGCCAGTATTTCTACGACTGCACGAAATGCGGCGTGGTGATGAAACCGTTGCCGGGCGACTGTTGCGTCTTTTGTTCTTATGCCGACGTAAAGTGCCCGCCGGTTCAGGCCGAAAGTAGCTGCTGTAGGTGACTGGTAATCTTGGTTCCGCATTCAGCCGAGTGGAAGAGTGAAGCGGGATTTCCGTGACGGGTTTGGAGGCTGAGAGAGAGTCTTTCGGCCGGCCCGTCGCGGAGAAAAACCATGGCCAGACCGAAACCGAAGGCGAAACCCGCTGCGACGCTCGCGCTAAGCGCGTCGCGGGACATCCCTCTCAACAAGCTCGTGCTCTCTCAGTCGAATGTGCGCCAGGTGAAGGCGGGCGTCTCGATCGAAGAGCTCGCCGAGGACATCGCGCGGCGAACGCTCCTTCAGAGCCTCACCGTTCGCGCGGTCGTCGATGATACAGGCGCCGCGACCGGCACCTATGAGGTCCCGGCCGGCGGCCGGCGCTTCCGCGCGCTGCAATTGCTGGTGCAGCAGAAGCGACTTGCGCCCGATGTGCCAATCCCCTGCGTCATCCGAACCGAAGGTCTCGCCGAGGAAGACAGTCTCGCCGAGAACATCCAGCGCGCGCCGCTACATCCCCTCGACCAGTTTCGCGCCTTCAAGACCTTGCGCGAGAAGGGAAAAAGCGAGGAGGAGATCGCCGCCGCCTTCTTCGTGACCCCGGCGGTCGTCAAGCAGCGGCTGAAACTCGCCGCCGTCGCACCGGCGCTGCTCGATCTTTATGCGGACGACGCGATGACGCTCGAACAGCTGATGGCGTTCACGGTGAACGGCGACCATCAGCGCCAGGTTGAAGTCTGGGACGCGCTGAAGAACGGCTACAACCGCGAGCCCTATCACATCCGCCGCCTGCTGACCGAAGGCGCCATCCGCGCCGGCGAAAAGCGCGCGCGTTTCATCGGCGTCGACCCCTATGAAGCGGAGGGCGGCACGGTCCTTCGCGATCTCTTCTCCGACGCCGAGGACGGCTGGCTGCAGGATGCGGGTCTGCTCAATCGGTTGGTCGCTGAGAAGCTCGGAGCGAGCGCCGTTGAAATTCGCGGGGAGGGCTGGAAATGGGTCGAGGCCGCCGTCGACTTTCCTTATGGCCATACCTTCGGCCTGCGCCGCCTCGCTGGTGAGCAACCCACTCTGACGGGCGAAGAGCAGGCGGCCTATGACGCGCTCAAGGCCGAATACGAGACGCTGCACGAGGGGCACCACGGCGCTGAAGAGCTGCCCGACGAAATCGACCGCCGGCTCGGCGAACTCGAAGCCGGGATCGAGGCGTTCGAGCAGCGACCCTGGCGTTTTCCTGCCGAAGAAGTCGTTCGCGCGGGCGCCTTCGTCAGTCTCGACCCGTCGGGCGCGTTGCGCATCGAACGCGGCTTCGTGAAGCCCGAAGATGAAGCGCCGACTGAAGAGGTGGGCGCTTCAGACGAAGGCGCTGTGAATCATACCGATGACAACGGTTCGCATGGCGCCGCATCGCGCTCCGCGGACGAACTGTTAGACGACGCCGATGAGGAACCCGACCGGCCCCTTCCGGACCGGCTGCTCATCGAGCTGACAGAGTGGCGGACGCTCGCCTTGCGTGATGCGTTGGCGCAGCGTCCGGACGTCACCTTTGTGGCCGCGCTGCACACGCTTTGTCTCGATCTTTTCTATATGCGCGGGCAGCATAGCTGCATCGATATCGCCGCGCGCCAGAGCGTCCTCAGAAGCGGCGCCGCGGGGCTTTCCGATAGCGCAGCGGCGGCGTCGATCGACGCACGTCATCAGGACTTCGCGGGCGCTTTGCCGGCGGACCCGTCCACTCTCTGGGAGCATCTCGTGGCGATGGAGGAGGGAGCGCGTATGGCGCTGTTCGCACATTGCGTGGCGCTCAGCGCCGACGCCGTCTTTCGGCCCTATGATCGCCGCTCGGGTGCGGCCACCCACGCCGATCAACTCGCCAGCGCCATCGATCTCGACTTGCACGCCGCCGGTTGGCGCCCATCTGCGGACGCCTATTTCGGGCGGATCACCAAGGCGCAAATTCTGGATGCGGTCCGCGAGGCAAAGGGCGAAGGGGCCGCCGACCGCATCGCCAGCCTCAAGAAGCCGGAGATGGCGAAAGCCGCCGAGGACCTCCTTCTGGATTGCGACTGGCTTCCCGCCGTACTGCGAACTCCGAAAGCCGACGCGCTCGCTACCATCGTCGTCGATGACCCGGCCGCTCCCGCGATTGCGGCGGAATAGTCGCCGTAAGATCAAAAAGATTGGAGCGCGCCTGCAAAGGCGCGCTCCTTTCGTCTGGAGAGAGCGCCATGCAGCTTCGAACCGAGGAGATTGTCCGGCGCCTCGCCGAGCGCGCGGAAGACGTCTGCCGCCTCTATCTGTCGAACGGCCGAAAGATCGGCGGCTACTGGATCGTCGGCGACCGGCGCAACGCGAAGGGTCGCAGCCTCTATCTACGCCTCAATGGCCCAGCCACCGGCAAGGGCGCGCGCGGCAAGTGGACGGACGGAGCGACCGGCGAGCATGGCGATCTGCTCGACATCATCGCGAGCGCCATCGGTGCTGACCGGCACGTCGACGCGCTCGTCGAAGCCGAGCGGTTTCTCGGCGTTCATCGCTCACTATCCGCGCCAACCAACCGACATCACGGCGCGGCGGCCGCCCGGCTGTTCGCTGCTTCTCGGGCGATCGCGGGCACGCCTGCCGAAACTTATCTGCGCTTGCGCGGCATTACCTGTTCAGTAGCCGCAGACGCGCTGCGCTTTCATACGAACTGCTTCTGCCGGGTCCCTGACGCGATTAAATCGATCACTTTGCCGGCCATGCTCGCCGCGGTCACCGATAATGCGGAGCGCATCACCGGCCTGATGCGCACGTATCTTAACGCCGACGGATCGCAAAAGGCGCCGATCGATGCGCCGCGCCGCGCCATGGGCGCGCTCGCGGGCAATGGCGTGCGCTTCGGTCCGCATGATGATGTCATGGCCGTAGGGGAGGGCGTTGAGACCATGTTGTCCTTGCGCATCGCGATGCCGACCCTGTCGGTGATCGCCGCTTTATCGGCCGCGCATCTCGCCGCGCTTATACCCCCTGTGCAAGTACGACGGTTCTACATTGCTGCCGACAGCGACACCGCCGGACGCAACGCGGCCGCCCGCCTTGCCGAAAGGCTGAACGCCCTTGCCATCGAGACCATTCATCTCAGGCCGCGGCGCAAGGACTTCAACGACGACCTCATCGCCGACGGCGCCGACATGCTGGCGGCGCATCTCGCCGACCAGCTCGCCGCCGTCGATCGACAGCGATTCATCAGCGCACGCGGCCGGTAACTTCGGCTGACCGTCGTCACGCCATCGCCCGAAGATGGCCTCAGCCGTCCGATGCGCGCGAGCACGGGGCTCCAGTTTCGGGCGAGAGTGCCGGATGCGCCGCGCGTCCCGCAACGCCTGGCCGGGGATTTCTTCCCCTGGCGGACATCAATTCCGAGACGCGCTTCGCTCGGACGCCTTAGGCTAGCCGCCATTCCTCGCGGGACAAGAAATCCC
>JBBTJH010000088.1:0-4238 GCA_038059555.1 Pseudomonadota bacterium
TAGCGCCAGCATAATTATCGACAAACAGCTGTTGAATTTTCAATACGCGCCGCTTCTCAGAATGATATTTCCCGCCGCAGCGATCGTTCATTGCGTCCGCAATCCGATTGACACTTGCCTTTCCGCATATTTCACGAATTTTCAGACAGGATTTTCGTACAGTTTCGATTTGCATGACCTCGGGAGCTATTACAGGGCCTACGCCGATCTCATGAACCATTGGCGATCAATCATGCCAGGTGACCTGTTTACCATCAGGTACGAAGATCTTGTCGGCGACAGGGATCACGCGTTGAGCGGCTTGAAAGAGGCGCTTGGACTAACGCTGCAAAAGGCAAGCGTCAACGACGCGCCGGCCGCTCGCGATATTCGCACGTCAAGCGTCTGGCAAGCGCGCCAGCCGATCTACACCTATGCCGTCGCGCGGTGGAAAAACTACGAAAAGCATATCGGACCGCTTATAGACGCCCTTGGCGATCTTGCGGAATGATCATCCTTTGAACACAAACCACGCGCCGGCGGCGATCAGGGCGAAACCGGCCGCTGTGTTCCAGCTGATCTCTTCTTTCAGATAGACGACCGAGAAGACGGCGAAGACGCACAGCGTGATCACTTCCTGCATCGTTTTCAATTGCGCCGCCGAATAGACCGAGTGACCGATGCGGTTCGCCGGCACGGCGAAACAATATTCGACGAAAGCAATGCCCCACGCGACGACGATGACAATCAGCAGCGGCGCCGATTTATATTTCAGATGCCCATACCAGGCGAGCGTCATGAAGACGTTCGAGGCGATGAGGAGGACTATCGGGGCGATATGGGGGGACATGGGGGTGTTGGTGAATGGTGAATGGTGAATGGTGAATGGTGAATGGAAGGTAGATCTTTGTCTTTCACCAAACTAGCAGGTTACCGTTTGATTTTCGTCGCGCAGGATCACTCACGGGCTACTAACCCCATTCACCATTCACCATTCCCCATTCCCCACTCCCTAACTCGGCTGCGGATAATTCGGCGCCTCTCTGGTGATCTGCACGTCGTGGACGTGCGATTCTCGAAGGCCCGCATTGGTAATCTTCACAAATCGCGCGCGCTTTTGCAGCTCCTCGATCGTCGGCGCGCCGACATAGCCCATCGAGGCCCTGACGCCGCCGACCAGCTGATGGAGGATGGGGCCCGCCGGGCCTTTGTAGGGCGTCTGGCCTTCGATCCCTTCCGGCACCAGCTTCATCTGTTCTTGCACGTCCGCCTGAAAATAACGGTCAGCGCTGCCGCGCG
Organism: Pseudomonadota bacterium; assembly: GCA_038059555.1. GTDB lineage: Bacteria > Pseudomonadota > Alphaproteobacteria > Caulobacterales > Parvularculaceae > Amphiplicatus. The sequence continues at coordinate 1,279 of JBBTJH010000088.1, forward strand.
CCATGGCGCTGATCGAGCCCATGCCGCGATACGACTTATACGGACGGCCCTGATAAAGGAAAATTTCGCCGGGCGCCTCGTCGGTGCCGGCGAGCAGCGAGCCGATCATCACGCAGTCCGCGCCCGCCGCGAGCGCCTTGGCGACGTCGCCCGAATATTTGATGCCGCCATCGGCGATAATGCTGGCGCCCGTTCCCTTCGCGGCGCGCGCCGCGTCCATCACCGCCGTCAATTGCGGCACGCCGACGCCCGCGACGATCCGCGTCGTGCAGATGGAGCCGGGGCCGATGCCGACCTTGATCGCATCGGCGCCCGCCTCGATCAGCGCTTTGGCGCCTTCAAAGGTTGCGATATTGCCGGCGATCACTTGCGTGGCGTTAGACGCCTTTTTGATGCGCGCGACCTGTTCCAGAACCTGGATCGAATGCCCGTGCGCGGTGTCGATGACGATGACGTCGACGCCGGCGTCAACGAGCGCCTCGACGCGTTCAAAGCCTTTGTTGCCGACAGTCGAGGCGGCCGCGACGCGAAGGCGCCCCTCGGCGTCTTTCGCGGCATGGGGATATTTCTGCGCTTTCTCAATGTCTTTCACGGTGACGAGACCGATGCAGCGATAGGCGTCATCGACGACGATCAGCCGCTCGATGCGGTGCTGGTGCAACAGCCGCGTGATTTCCTCGCGGCTTGCATGCGGCCGCACGGTGATGAGATTTTCCTTCCGCATGAGATCGGCGACGCGCTGCTTGCCGTCCAGCGCAAAGCGCATGTCGCGATTGGTGAGGATGCCGACGAGCTTGCCGTTCTTTTCAACCACGGGAAAACCGGAGATCTTGCGGTCGTCCATGATCTTCCACGCTTCATCGAGCGTTGCGTCCGGCGAGAGCGTCAGGGGATTGACGACCATACCGCTTTCGAAGCGTTTGACGCGGCGGACGTGTTCGGCCTGTTCTTCAACCGAAAGATTGCGGTGTAAAACGCCGATGCCGCCGTTCTGCGCCATCGCGATCGCCATTTCCGCTTCCGTCACCGTATCCATCGCCGAAGAGAGGACGGGGATGTTGAGCGTCACCTCGCGCGTGAGGCGCGCTCTCGTCGACACCTGGCTCGGCATCACTTCCGATGCGCCGGGCTCCAGCAACACGTCGTCGAAGGTCAGCGCTTCACGGATCTGCATCATCACACCTCTCACTCGCCTCAGAACGATGCGCCGTCGATCAGGCGCACCTCAATCTCGGTTAAATTCACGTCCGGCATCATCCGCGCATTGACGCCCATGCGCCCATAATCGGGATCGACCGGCGTCCAGTGCGTCACGCAACCGCAAGTCCCGCAAAAATGCAGGGTCAGCATTTTATCGCCCCACATATATTTCGACGATGCGGCGTCCGCCTCGTCATGGGCGACATCCGCCGGCGAATAATAGGCCCACAGCCCGCCTGTGCGGCGGCAGATTGAGCAATTGCAGCTCCCGACCCATTCGGGCGACGTCTTCGCCTGAAGGGTCAGCTTTCCGCAGTGACAACGCGCCTCGATCATGACCGCTCTACGCGCTTCCTTTCAAAAGGCGGGAGGCGACGAACGCCGATCCCAGCCCGAAAATGAAAATATGAATCGCCAGACCGATCGCCATGGATTTGGCGTCGGGATGCTGCGGCCCGATCGCTGTCAGCGGCAGCACGATCTCCTGCATGAAGAAATACACCGCCGCGCCGTAGGCTGCGCCGGAGATGGGCCACAAACGGCGAAATATTTCCGCGCGCGACATGACAAAGACGAATACGGCGCCGGCGCAAAGCGCGATGAAAAAATGGCTTGCCAGTCCCATCGCAACCGATTGAGAGCCCATTTCGTAACTCGCCTTTCCGTACCAGCCGGCGGAGACGCCTTGCCAGAGGCGGGCGAATGAAAGGCCGGGATACGCGAGCGGATAGATCGTCGACGCGGCGAGCGCATCGAGCGCGCCGCCCGCCAGTCCGGTGAGAATTCCGGCCTTGACCAGTTTCATTTTCCATCCTCCGCGAAAAGATAAACGGAGAATACGCTGACGGGCGCTTCTGACGCGTCTTCCCACGGCCTTCGCTGTTCAAAGCGGAATTCGCCTTCGCCAGCCTGCGTCACCTTGAAGAGGAACGCCTCCCAGTGGTTGCCGCCGGCAAAACCGGGCTCAAGCTGAGCCGAAGATGTCTGCCCGCCATAAACGCCCGCCGCTTCAAGAAAAGCGGGCGTTGCAACGGGCGCCCACATATAGCCGGCGGTCGGAACGCCGACGAGTTCGACCGCGATTGTCGTTCCGACTTTCGCGGTGACGTTTTGCCCGTCGCTGTCGCCCTTGATGACAAGCGCGACATCTGCGGGCGTTGGCGCAGCAAGCGAGCGGGATTGCGGCTCCGCCTCCACAGACGCGCAGCCGATAAGCGCGAGCGCGGCGACGAGTACGATTGAGCTAATAATTCGACGGATTGCATCCGCCCTATCATTTATCATGGTCATCCCCTTCCCCTGAAACCTGTCGCGACGACATACATCTCCGCCGAATCCGCGCGGGATGATTTCGGCTTGGCGTGTTTCACCGTTGCGAAATTTTCCTTGAGGCGCTCCAGCAACTCGCCCTCCGCGCCGCCCTGAAACACTTTGCAGACAAAGGCGCCGCCGGGCGCCAACACGTCGATTGCAAAATCGAGCGCTGCGTCGGCGAGCGCGATAATGCGAATATGATCGGTGTTCTTGTGGCCGGTCGTCGGCGCCGCCATGTCGGAGAGCACAACGTCGGCTTCGCCTTCGAGCAGCGTTTTCAGTTTATCGGGCGCGGCTTCCTCAAGAAAATCGAGCTCAAGATGGCTCGTTCCCGTCACATGCGGCATCGGAAGATAGTCGATGCCGACGACATGCGCGGCGCCCGCTTCAACCGCCGCCTGCAGCCAGCCGCCCGGCGCGCAGCCAAGATCGACAACGCGAGAGCC
>JBBTJH010000089.1:0-3376 GCA_038059555.1 Pseudomonadota bacterium
TGCGCAATCGGTCGCGATGCTGGTCGCGTTGACCGGCGTCGCGCCGTTTCTCCTCTCCCTCGGCGCGCTGAAGGCGCTGCGCCTTAAAGGCGTCGCCGGCGCGGCGGCGGGACTTCTCCTCGGGCTGGTCTTGTGCGTCGCCGGCTATGCGGCGTTCTGGGCGGTGATCATCGCGCCCTCAGGCGCGCCGGTCGCCATGACGGCCGTCGCGGTGCGCGGCGTCGGCTGGGGATTGCTGCAAGGCGGCCTTGCGGCAATCGCGGCCGGCCGCTGAGAGAGGCGCTCCCGTCGCGCCGGGGCGGCTGAACACGGCGAGCGCCGAGCACGCCGCAATGGCGGCGTTCGCCAAAAGGATAGATTGCTCGTCCCGTAGGGCGGGCCTTGGCCCGCCATCTCCCGTCAGAGCGGCGGGGTGAACCCCGCCCTACGCCGAAGGCGCTGCTAAGCATAAGCGGTTATTTTCCCCCGTCACTCCGGGACAGCTGAAAGCGGAACCCGGAGTCCACGCTGCGACAGACGCGTTCGCCGAAAGAATGGATTCCGGGTTCTTCGCTTCGCGAAGCCCCGGAATGGCGGGGAGGGGTGATGACGTAGGGCGGATGAACTCCGCCACCCTCGCGAGCCGCGCCGGATGGCGGATTGCATCCGCTCTACGGTTGCCGCGGAAATTTCCTCGTCCCGTAGGGCGGGCCTTGGCCCGCCATCTCCCGTCAGAGCGGCGGGGTGAACCCCGCCCTACGTTTGCCCATCGCCTTGCGCAAATTCTGCAGCGAGGCTTCCTCGGCGATCAGCTCCTTCGCGCGCGCTTCGATTTTGCGCCTTTCATCCAGCGGCAGCTTGTTCATCAGCTCCTTCAGCGTCATTCCCATCGCTAACTCCTTCGCAATTGTTCGAGATGAGCGCCGAACCGCTCATCGGCGACGGCGATCGGTCAGCACGTCGGGTGCATTAAGCGCAGCGCAATGCACTCTAAGTGCTTTCTAATGTCCACCCCGGGATATTTCCTTAATTTGTTTCAACCGTTTTCCTCCTTCGGTTTCCATGAAAATCCTATCTTTAATTCTGTTGTGGTGGTCCAGCGTCAAGACGATGACATTCTTATCCGTAGGGCTGCGAGCTGGAATTGAATTTCCAGAAAATAGCTCTCCCAAGAGTTTATTTTGCATTTCGATCTGAAGGTCCGTGATGTATCCAAGTTGCACAGTCAACTTTTCATCTAGGCGCTTCGCTTCCGCGGCTATTTTTTCTAATCCCTCAATTGAAATCGGAACGGAAGGAAGAAGTAGATTGCCTGCTCCGCCTATCGAAGTCTCTGTTGGCATCTTGTCATAAGTCGCGAAGAAAAATGTTTCGAAGGCAGCCCCGATTTCTTCGCCCGATGCGGTAAACGCCATTATGAAAAGATCTAATCGCGGATCGATGATTTGCCATCGCTCAATTGTGCCGAATAGCGAGCTGACTGCCTCGCCTTGTTTTCTGCGGAGATCAATTAACTGCTGAGTCCGTGATGTAACTCGAGAAAAATCCTCATACTTCTTATCGCTCGAGCAATATGCAGAAAGTTGCGTGATTATTCCCTGTATGTATCCGGCGAACTCAATATGCATGTGCAAAGCGGCTTCGCATCGAGAGGCAATGTCTTCGTAAACGCGAAGTTTAAGCTTCAGTGCTTCAGTTTCACGGGACATCGTTCTGGCATGTTCCGCATCTTTTCTTATGCGCCAGAGAATCCAAAAACCGCCCGTCACCGCTAAAACGATCGTTACAAACTGAGTGATCAAGGTGGACTGCAATTCGGGATCAAGAGTAGTCCAAATTGAAATTTTCATACACATCATCGCCTTCATTTTCGGCTGAATCGCCTTGTAGCTTGCGTAGCGCTAACGCCTCCGCCCCCGCGGCCTGCTCAGCAACGTGCTCACCGTCCCCTCGCTCTTGGTAATCCGTCCCTTTGATCCTTTTTCGACGGCGGCTTCGACTGCTTCTTGCCGCGCGAAGGGGTCGTCGGCGACGGCGAGTTCGGTTTCCTGCAGGCGGCGGATTTCGTCTCGCATCCGCGCGGCCTCTTCGAATTCGAGATTGGCGGCCGCGTCGCGCATGTCTTTTTCGAGGCCGGCGATGACGGCTTTGAGATTGTGCCCGAAGCCGGCTTCGTCTTCGGCAAAGCCCGAAGCGTATTGGCCGGCGCGGCCGGGGAGGCGCGCGCCGACGAAGGTCGTTCCCATTGCCGCGCGTTTTCCTTCATCCTCGTCGCGCGCGAGATCGGAGATCATCGCTTTCGTCGATTGCGGCGTGATGCCGTGGGCTTTGTTGTGCGCTTCCTGTTTTTCGCGTCGGCGGTCGGTTTCGGCGATCGCGCGCTCCATCGAGCCGGTGATACGGTCCGCATAGAGAATAACCTTGCCGTCGACGTTGCGCGCCGCGCGGCCGATGGTCTGAATGAGCGAGGTCTCAGAGCGCAGGAAGCCTTCCTTGTCGGCGTCGAGAATGGCGACGAGCCGGCATTCCGGGATGTCGAGCCCCTCGCGCAAGAGATTGATGCCGACCAGCACGTCAAAGGCGCCAAGCCGCAGATCGCGGATGATCTCGATGCGCTCCAATGTCTCGATGTCGGAGTGCATGTAGCGCACGCGCACGCCCTGTTCGTGCATGTATTCGGTCAGATCCTCCGCCATGCGTTTCGTCAGCACGGTGACGAGGGTTCTCCCGCCGAGCCCCGCGACGCGCTTTACTTCCGCGATGACGTCATCGACCTGGTTTGAGTTGGCGCCGCCGGGAGCGCTTGCGCGACCGGACTCAAACGAAGATGTCACCGGGCGCACTTCGACCGGCGGGTCGATGAGGCCGGTCGGGCGGATCACCTGTTCGGTGAAGACGCCGCCGGTGCGCGCCATCTCCCATCCGCCCGGCGTCGCCGAGACATGCGTCGTCTGCGGGCGCATCTTTTCCCATTCCTCGAATTTCAAGGGCCGGTTGTCGAGGCAGGAGGGGAGGCGAAAGCCGTATTCGGCGAGCGTTTTCTTGCGCGCGAAGTCGCCGCGGAACATCGCGCCGATCTGCGGCACGGTGACGTGACTTTCGTCGCAAAAGAGCAGCGCGTTTTCGGGGAGATATTCAAACAGCGTCGGCGGCGGCTCGCCGGGTTTGCGCCCGGTCAAATAGCGCGAATAATTCTCGATGCCGGCGCAGGCGCCGGTCGCCGCCATCATTTCAAGGTCGAAGGCGACGCGCTGCTCGAGCCGCTGCGCCTCGAGCAGGCGCCCCTCGGCGCGCATCACGGGAAGAATGTCGTTCAGCTCGCGCTTGATGCCGGCGAGCGCCTGGTTCAGCGTCGGGCGCGGCGTCACGTAATGGGAATTGGCGTAGACGGTGACGG
>JBBTJH010000090.1:0-4722 GCA_038059555.1 Pseudomonadota bacterium
CCATGTGCTTGTTCCGCGAGCGCCGGCGTTCGTTGCGATTGCGCCGGCGGGTTAAAACCCGCCCTACGGAAGTGGTCGATGACGCGACCGAGGATCAAGGCGGCGCTCCGAGTTCCGCGTCGATCGCCGCAACCGCGCGCGCCGCGTTGTCGCCCGACAACTCAAGTCCTTTAACGGCTTGCGTCAAGGTCGCGGTCCAAAGAGTCAGCGGCCCTTCGACTTCAGCCTCGCCGCGAATTTTTTGCGCTGCCCGCGCCGCCGCGGCCGTCGGGATCGCCGCCGTACACGAAGCATCAAAATACTCGAGGTCGCCGACAGATATATGACAATTGCGCCACATTGCGTCCTGTGCTGCGACGGGCAGTAACTGGCGGATCACCTGCCGGTATGCCGGGCGCTCATTGATAATGCTATTGAGCGCCTCGCTCCCGGAATAGTACTTCGCCAGCGCCTGACTCAAATCGCGCGAAAGCGGCGATCCGGCCCGGCGCATTTCATCGTAAGCGGTGCGGTCGGCGCCAAGGTCAATCCATTGCGATGCGTAAAAAAAGTCGAGCAGAACCGGCCAGCACTTGTCGTCGCAATCATCGCCGCCTGTAAGAAAGGTGAGCGCGCGGTCGCCCGCCGCCGCGACTTCGGCGTAGTATTCTTTTCGCGCAACTATGTGTGCGATGTCGCCTTCGAGGTCCGCGCGGACGGCGACCAACTGCTCGCGCTCACGGGCGTAGAGTGCGCGCGCCTCGTTCCAGTTATTGACCTGCAAGCCGACAAAAACGCCGAGAACGACGATCAGAAAATCGATCCCGATCGCCGTCCATTCTTGCTTGCGGAAGTGGTCGATGACGCGGCGGAGGATCATGGGCTTCCTTTCGATCCGCGGAAAACCTCAAGGACGTCATCCCGGATGCGATGCGGGAAGATGGCGTACTTCCCCGGAATTGCTGGCCGTCGCTCAGTTCGGCGGACCGCCGCCCTGTCCGCCGCCGAGACCGCCAGCCGGAAGCTGTCCGACGTTGCCGAGGAGCTGCTCCCAGAAGCCAAGCTCCTTGCCTCTGGTCGGCGTCGTCCGCGACGCGATTTTAACATCGACAGCGTCAGCAAGATCGATGGTGTCGACTTCCTTGACGAGGCCCTCGTCATCAAAATGGAAGGCGACGACGGTCCGGGCGGTCGTTTTCGGGCGGAAAAAGGCGCGCGAGGCGTCGAGCGCGGAGACGTAGTACCAGGCGTTGCGGTCGAAGGTTCCGATCAACGAGGGCTCGCCATATTTGGCGAGAACGCTGTCTTTGCTGTCGACGCCGACAAGGGCGTCGAGCGAGGTCTCGCCGCGCTCAAGGACATAGCCGTGGGCGCTCCGGTTGGAAACGCAGCCCGAAAGGGCCGCGAAGGCTGCCGCGAACGCAATAAACTGAACCAGCTTCATTTCTTGATCCCGTGCCGGCGAGCGCTTACGTCATCCTCGCCGTTGCTGAAATAACCCGAGCGCCCAAGATGTTCGCCCCAGTCCTGAAGACCGTATTTAGGAAAGATCGGGTCAGAAGCCAAGCCGAAACGCTTTACGCGGCTCTGGCGGGGCGGTCCCGCGCCCCGGAATTCTATGCGATCGCCGGCGCTCCCGACACCCCGGAGGGGCGTTTCGACCTGTTGTCGCTCCATATGTTCCTTATTATCGACCGTTTGCGGCGGGAGGCCCCTGAAACCGACCGGCTGGTTCGCCTCGTTCAGGAGGTCTTTTTTGAGCGCCTCGACAGCGCCCTTCGCGAGATGGGGGTTGGCGATCTCTCCGTCGGGCGCAAGATCAGAGGGCTCGCCGAAGCGTTCTATGGCCGCTACGCCGCTTATGAGACCGGCGTTCGGGACGAGAGCGGCGCGCTGAAAGCCGCCCTCGCGCGCAATGTGTATGGCAGCGACGACGCGGAACGGGCGTTGCTGCTTGCGGATTATGTCCGCGCCGCGCGTTCACATCTTTCGGCGGTTCCCCTCGATGCGCTTGACGCAGAGGTCGATGCGCTCGCAGAAATTTCGCGTCGCTTAATCTCGCGTGAGGCGCCATGACAGCGGACATTGCTCTTCCCCCGACATTCTCGCGCATCATCGACGTCAAAACGCTCGACGAGGCCGGCGCCCGGCATGTGCTGGAGCCGACGCAAGCTGAGCTTTCCGCCATCGCGCGGCGTCTCGATATTCCGGCGATCAAACGGCTGCGCGGCGAGTTCACATTGAAACCGACGCATGCCGGCGTCGATATCGCCCTCAAACTCGATGCTGAAGCGGCGCGCATTTGCGTCGCCAGTCTTGAGCCGCTGGATGAAACCATCCGCGAAGAAATAAAAATGTCGTTCGATCGAAATTATGCTGAAGACGAAACCGAGGATTTCGACGACAGCGACATCGTGCGCGAGCCGCTCAAGGGCGGCGAAATCGATATTGGCGAGCTCCTCGTTCAGTATCTGTCGCTCTCGCTTGATCCCTTCCCGCGCAAGGCCGGCGCGGAAAGCCTGACGGAAAAATTCCGCGACGCAGCATTATCTTCGCCCTTTTCGGCGCTGAAAGGGTTTGGCGACCGTGAATCTTAGCGGCAAAGCCCGGGAATCGGTGAAAGTGCGCTTTCTATCCGGCGGGCGGGCGATCCGCTATCTTGCCGGACGCATGGAGCATGATCGACATTGACCGAAATCCCTCAAAACCCCAAAGGCGTCATTATCGGCGTTGACGCGATGGGGACGGATGCCGGGCCTGCAGCTCTCGTCAAGGGAGCCGCGCTCGCTCTGAAGTCAGGCGTTTCGGCCGGCATCGTTTTCTTCGGCGATGAGGAGGCGCTCCGCCCGCTGCTTGCCGGCGAGCCGGGTCTCCAAGGCGTGCAGGTTGAGCATTGCGGCAAATCCGTCGCCATGACCGACAAGCCGATGCACGTGCTCCGTCGCGGGCGCGACACCTCGATGTGGAAAGCGGTCGAAGCGCAGAAGGATGGACGCGTTCACGCGGTCGTCTCCGGCGGCAACACCGGCGCCCTGATGGCCGTCTCGCGCATGCAGCTCGGGATGATCCCGGGCGTCGATCGTCCGGCCGTGACAGCGTTGTGGCCGACGCCGCGCGGGCGCACGGTCGTTCTCGATGTCGGCGCCAATGTCGAGGCCAATGAACACGAACTTGTCGATTTCGCGATCATGGGCGAGGCGTTCTTTCGCGCGCTGACGGGAACGCCAAAGCCGACCGTCGGACTTTTGAATGTCGGCGCCGAAGAACTTAAAGGTCACGAATTGATCCGCACGGCCGCCCGCGTCCTGCGCGAGGCGGATCCCGACATGGCGTTCAAGGGGTTCGTTGAGGGCAACGACATTTCGCAAGGATCGGTCGATGTCGTCGTCACCGACGGCTTCACCGGGAACATCGCCCTTAAATCGGCGGAGGGCGCGGCGCGCCTCGTCGGCGGCTGGATCAAGGAAGAACTGACGCGCTCCCTTCTTTCCAAGCTTGGCGCGCTGATGATGACCGGCGGGCTCAAAAAACTGAAAGCGCGGATCGATCCCTCGTCGGTCAATGGCGGCGTCTTCCTCGGCGTCAACGGCATCGTCGTCAAAAGCCATGGCGGCGCCGACGAGAAGGGCGTTGCGGCCGCGATCTCGATGGCCGCGGGCCTCGTCGGCAAGGGATTTCGCAAGGAAGTTGCGCACACGATCGCCCTCGTCCACGAACGGGCCGGAAAAACCCTAGAGGCGGCTGAATGACGATCAAGGCGGTTGTGACGGGCTGCGGGTCTTATTTGCCGCCTGAGGTAATGACGAATTACGACCTCTCGGCGATTGTCGACACCAGCGACGAATGGATACGCGAGCGCACCGGCATTCGCCAGCGCCACATCGCCGCCGATGATCAGCGCACGTCAGATCTCGCGGCGGAAGCGGCCAAAGCCGCCTTGCAGGCGGCGGGCCGCACGGCGGACGATATCGATCTCATCATCGTCGCAACAACGACGCCCGATCTCACCTTTCCTTCGACTGCGGCGATCGTGCAGGCGAAAATCGGCGCGCCGCCCGGAACCGCTTTTGACATTCAGGCGGTTTGCACGGGGTTCATTTACGCAGTCGCGACGGCCGAAAAATTCATCGCCAGCGGCCAGCACAAACGCGCGCTGGTGATTGGCGCTGAAACATTTTCGCGCATTCTCGACTGGAGCGATCGCGCAACTTGCGTCCTCTTCGGCGACGGCGCCGGCGCCTTTGTCATCGAGGCGATGGATGATACGCAAGCGGACGGTCGCGGCGTCCTTGGCAGTTTTTTAAGGTGCGACGGGCGTCTCGTCGATCTTCTCTATGTCGATGGCGGCGTTTCGTCGACGCAAACGACCGGCCATGTCCGCATGCAAGGCAACAAGGTTTTCCGCGAAGCGGTCGAGCGTATTTCAGCCGCGATGGTCGCCGTCTCCGAGCAGGTGAAAATCGATCCGCGCACGATCGACTGGTTCGTGCCGCATCAGGCGAATGAGCGGATCATCCTCGGCGTCGTCAAGAAACTCGATCTTCGCCCCGACCAGGTCGTCTCGACGATCGCGCGGCACGGCAACACCTCGGCCGCGTCCATTCCCCTCGCCTATTGCGAGGCGGTAGCGGACGGCCGGATCAAGCGCGGCGATCTCGTGATGCTCGAAGGAATGGGCGGCGGTTTGACCTGGGGCGCGGCGCTCCTTCGCGCTTGACGGGTGAAGTTTCCGACAGACAGCCA
>JBBTJH010000091.1:0-3352 GCA_038059555.1 Pseudomonadota bacterium
GGCATTGCCGCCACGCCGCCAAGGCGGCAAATGGACAAATCGCCGCCCGGAAAACCGCCCTCGCCGCTGCGCCGAGTTTTCAATTCCCGCGCCGGCGTTTACGCTTCCCCGGCAACGCTCGATTCTTGCGGCAAAGGCGGAAAATTCCATGGACCTTATCAAGACGGCGACGGCGAACGGCGTACGGACGATCAGTTTCAACCGGCCCGACGCGCTGAACGCGTTCAATCCCGAACTTTTAAAGGCCCTCACCGCCGAAATCGCCGCCGCAGGCCGTGACCCAGCGATTGGCGTCATCGTTCTCGGCGGCGAAGGCCGCGCGTTCTCAGCCGGCGTCGATTTGAAGCTGCTGCAGGGCGCGACCCCTGTCGCTGGGCGAATCAGCAGCGCTTTCGACGGCGAGGCCTACAAGGCGGCCGCCGCGATCCGACATTGCCTCCTGCCCGTCATCGCCAAGGTGCACGGCTTTTGTTTCACCGGCGCGCTGGAGCTCGCGCTCCATTGCGATTTTATGTTCACGACCGAGGATACGAAATTCGGCGACACCCACGCCAAATGGGGACTGCGGCCGACTTGGGGCATGAGCCAGAATCTGGCGCGCGCCGTCGGCGTGCGCCGCGCCCGCGAACTCTCCTATTCAGCGCGGAGCTTCACCGGCGCGGACGCGGCGCGCTGGGGGCTCGCCAATGACGCGCTGAAAGACCGGGCGGCGCTCGATGCGCATGTCGAAACGCGCGCGCGCGAGATCGCAGCGGCGAGCCGCGGCGCCGTCAGCGCCTATAAAAAACTTTACGCCCTGCACGAAGAATTAAGGCCGATTGAAGAGGCTCTCGCGACCGAAGTTGAACTCGACTTTCCCGAGATCGACGACACGGCCGCGCGGTTGAAGGGATTTGGACAGTGACGGAAAAGCAAGTTCCATCGTCTCCTCCCCCGCTTGCGAGGGATCAAAAGAAAGCAAAAGCCCCCCTGCTCGTCGATATCGTCGCCGATGTCGTGTGTCCGTGGTGTTATGTCGGCGTGAAATCGTTTTTGCTGAGCCGCGACGCGCTGAAAGTTGACTTCGACGTCACGCCGCGCTTTCGCCCGTATCAGCTGAACCCCGGCCTTCCCGTTGCCGGCGTCGACCGCCATGAATTTTATCGCGCGAAATTTCCGGACGCTTCAGCGCTCGCCGCCGCCCGCGAAGCGATCCGCGAGAATGCGCGCTCGTCCGGTTTCGATTTCGATCCGGCAGCGCAAGACATCTTGCCGAACACTGTCAAGGCGCACCAGATCATCCGCCTCGCCCATTTCACCGGCGTGCAAGAGCGCGCCGTCCTCGCGATTTACCGCGCTTTCTGGGACGAGCTTTTGGATATCGGCGATGACGCGACGCTGATTGAAATCGCGCGCCAGGCAGGGATCGACGACGGACTTGCAGCGGCCGCGCTCGCGTCAGGCGAAGACGCAGCGATGATCGAGGCCGAAACCGACAGCTTTCGGCAGGCGGGCGTTTCAGGCGTTCCGACCTTCATCGTCAACGAGCGCACAGGGTTTTCAGGCGGCATGCCGCCCCAACAATTGACCGCCGCCTTAAGGCGCGCGGCCGAAATGACGCAAGGAGCGCACGCATGACCCGCCTCGCCCTCATTCTCGCTGCGGCCGCAATCGCGAGCGCCTGCAGCGCGCCGGCCGCCGCCGATGACAGCGACTGGTTAAAGCGCGCCATCGCCTCGGCGCGGCCCGGCGCGACCATCGACATTCCGGCAGGCGATTTCGATCTGACCGATTTCAATATCACCCGCAGCGTCACGCTGCAGGGCGCCGATGGCGGCGGCACGATCTTTCGCTCCGCCTCGGTCACCGAAAAGGGAATTCTGGTGCCGTTGGCGGGCGTCAATCTAACCGTCCGGAACATCACTTTCTCGGGCGCGAAATCCTGGGACCGCAACGGCGCCGGCATCCGCCACGAGGGGCGCAACCTCACCGTCGAGAATTGCAAATTCATCGGCAATGAAGACGGCATACTGGCGACCGGCGATCCCAAAGGCGCGGTTTCGATCGTCAATTCGGAATTTGCCGATAACGGCTTTGGCGACGGCCAGTCGCATGGGATTTATCTCTCGAGCGGCGCGCGTCTTGAAGTGACCGGCAGTCATTTCGTCAGTACACGGATCGGTCATCACATCAAAAGCCTTGCGGACGCGACGATCGTTCGAAGCACTGTGATGGACGACGCTTACGGGCGCTCCAGCTACGCGATCGACGTCTCGCGCGGCGGCGATGTGACGATAGAAAATAACAAATTCATCCAGGCGGCCGACGGCGAGAATTATTCGATTGTGAATTACGAACTCTCGCGCGGCGGCGCCGCAACCCGTCTCGTCATCTCCGGAAACGAGGTTGTGAATTACTACGACGGCGGCGTTTTCCTGCGCAACGACACGAAACTCGCGCCTGCTCTGTTTGAAAACCGCATTGAGAACAAAGGAAAAAAGCCGCTTCTCCTGACGTCGCCAGGCTCGCCAAAACCGGTGCAGCACTAAGACAAATTGAGCGAATGCGCGGCGGAATCCGCTTGACGCTTCGCCTCGCCGTCGCTTCAATCCCCGCCGCGACTCTGGCTCGATTTTCCTGACTGCGCCACAAGCTACTGTCTTGCGATTATCCTGACATGGTTGCCGCGACATTCGCGTCGCGAGACGTCGCATAAGGGAGAGAGCAAATGGCGACAGGAAAAGTAAAGTGGTTCAACGCCACGAAAGGCTACGGCTTCATTACGCCCGACGGCGGCGGCAAGGATGTGTTCGTCCACATCACCGCCGTTCAAAAGGCCGGACTGACCGATCTTAAAGACAATCAGAAAGTCACGTACGATCTATCGGACGAACGCGGCAAGACAACCGCGACAAATCTCAAACTCGGCTGACGCGCTTAATTTGATCAGTCTGCGCCGGCGCCACTGACGCCGGCGCGATCGATTCAAATTTGTTATGCCGCTTCAGCTGCTTTCGAAGCCGGCACGAGCAACGTTGCGGCGAACACCGACACCAGCGCCACAACAATCGTCGCGCCGGTCGGAAGATCGGTCATCGCCGATACGATAAGACCAATCACATAGCCAAGTATGCCGACGCCGTAGCCGACCAGAAGACGCGACGACGGCGCAAAGCGGCGAGACGCCAGCGCCGGCACGATGAGACTTGCAAAGACGAGATAAATACCGACGAGCTGCACCGATTGCGTCACGACCAGCGCGAACAGCGCATAAAATCCGATATGCCCGATCTGCTTTCGTAAGCCGAACCAGCAGGCGAGCGCAACCGCATATCCAATTGCAATCGGAATCAAATTCGCCGGCTCCACACAC
>JBBTJH010000092.1:0-16100 GCA_038059555.1 Pseudomonadota bacterium
AAGGCGCTCAGCTGCGCGTCGTCGATGGCGACGATCCGCGCGAACATGTCGTTTTGAAGATCGCGCAAGGCGAGGAGCGACGCCGACGCCGAGAGCCGCGCCTGAACATATTGCGCGAACGCGTTGACGAGGCCGAGGGCGATGATGAAGACGGGGCCCCAGACGCCGACCGCAGCGGGAAGCCCCTCAATCGCCGGCGCGTCGCCCGAGAGCCGCGCGTTGATCCATTCAACGCCGGCCGGGATCGCGGCCGCAGACGCCGCATAAACTCCCATGGCGGCCAGCGCGAGGAAGAGCTTTCCCCGATAGCGGCTCAGATAATCCCGCCACAGCCGGCGCGCCAGGGCGGCCGATGAGGCGTGGGTTTCATCCGGCGGGAGGGTGCGGGGGGACAAAGGTCTCGGCTTTCTCACTCTTGCCCGCTATTCTTAAAGCTCGCGCCCGGCTAGGCAAGCCGTTGACAGGAAACGGATTTTAAAACCGCCATGGCCGCCGGCCCGCTGACCAAACGCGTCCTTCGCTCGCCGCTCGCAGGCCAGATCGCCAGCGGCGCGATCGCGGCTTACATCCGCCTCGTCGAGGCGACAGCCCGGACGGAGTTTATCGGGCGCGAGCACGCGGACGCGCTCCTCGCCCTCGACAAGGGGTTCATTCTGGCCTTCTGGCATGCGCGGCTGTTGATGGGCCCTGCGATGCGCCGCGAGTCGAAAAAGCCGGTCTTCATGCTGATATCTTCCCATCGCGACGGCGAAATCATCGCCAACGCCGTCAAAGGCTTTGGCGTCAATTTGATTCGCGGATCGGCCGCCGATCCTAAAAAGCCGGAAAAGAACAAATCGGGCGCCCCTGCGATTGCGAGGATGATCGCCGCTTTGGACGAGGGCGCAATCGTCGGCATGACGCCCGACGGCCCGAGGGGCCCTGCTGAAATCGCCAAGATCGGCGCGGTGAAGCTCGCCGCTTTTTCCGGCGCGCCAATCCTCCCCGCCGCCTATTCCGCCTCGCTCGGCCCGCGCCTTGGGACCTGGGACCGCTTCCTCCTCGCGGCGCCTTTCTCGCGGCTCGCCTTTGCAGCAAGGCCGCCGATCCATATAGAACGGGGCGCGGATGCGGCGGCGCTCGAGGCGGCGCGCCTTCATCTCGAATCTGAATTGACGGCTGCGGCCCGGATCGCCGATGGGGCGGCCGGGCGGGCGGCTTTGAGTGCGAGTTAAGAAGTGACAGCGACAGCGGCCAGCGAACCGATCGGGGTGAAGCTCTATCGCGCAGCGAGTTGGGCCTCCGCGCCCGTCGCCGAATTGCTGCTGCGTCAGCGATTGAAAGACGGCAAGGAAGACCCCGCGCGCATGCAAGAGCGCATCGGGCTCGCCGGCCGCGCGCGCCCCGCAGGTCCCCTCTTGTGGATCCACGGCGCGAGCGTCGGGGAATCGCTCTCCGTGCTGCCGCTGGTCGAGCGGTTCACGAGCGACAATCCATCGCTCGCCATTCTGGTCACCACGGGAACCGTCACCTCCGCGAAGCTGATGGCCGAGCGCCTTCCCAAAGGCGCGATCCATCAGTTCATTCCGGTCGATCACCCGCGGTTCGTGCGCGCCTTTCTCGATCACTGGAAACCGGATGCGGCGATTTTCGTCGAATCGGAATTCTGGCCGAACCTTCTCATCGAAACGCGCCGCCGCGCCCGTTTCATGGCGCTCGTCAACGGCCGCGTGTCGCCGAAGTCCTTCGCCGAGTGGAAAGGAAAGCCGCAGTCGATCCGCTTTTTGCTGTCGCATTTCGATCTCCTGATCGCGCAGGATCGTCAGAATGCGGAGCGATTGACCGCCTTGTCGGGCCGGGATGTCCCTTCTTTCGGCAATCTTAAAAACGCGGCGCCCCCTCTGCCGGGGGATTTAAGAGAAGAAGCGCGCCTTCTCGCCGGCATTGACGGCCGGCCGTTCTGGCTCGCCGCCTCCACCCATCCGGGCGAGGAAGAAGCGATCTTCGCCGCGCACAAAACCTTGAAAGCCGAGCACCCCGGCATCATCACCTTGCTCGCGCCGCGCCACCCCGAACGCGGCGACGAAATCGCCGCTCTCGCGAGCGCCTCCGGCGTCTCCGCGCGCCGCCGATCGAAAGGCGAGAAGATCGAGCGCGCGACCGATATTTATCTTGCCGACACTTTGGGCGAGCTTGGGCTTTTTTATCGCCTCTCGAACGCGACCTTTGTCGGCGGCAGCCTCGTTGAGAAAGGCGGGCACAACCCCTTGGAGCCGGCGCGTCTCGGCTGCGCGATCTTGCACGGGCCGCATATTTTCAACTTCGCCGAAACCTATGCCGACATCAGGGGCGCCGGCGGGGCGGCGCTCGTCCGCAATGACCGCGACCTCGCGGCGGCGATCAAACGGCTGTTCGCCGACGACAAGACGCGCCACGCGATGGCGGACGCGGCGCGCAACGCGGCGAAGGCGAGCGCCGAGCGCGTCCTGTCCGATGTCGTCGGCGCGCTCGATCTCAAAATCCCGGCGCAATGAAAGAGCCGTGGTTCTGGCGCGATCAAAGCCTTGCGGCGCAGGCCGCAGCGGCCGCGATGGCGCCGGCCGCGCTCCTTTATGATCTGGCGCAGCGCCTGCGCGCGGCGATAACAACGCCGAGAGAGGCTGGCGCGCCGGTGATCTGCGTCGGCAATGCAACGCTTGGCGGCTCTGGAAAGACGCCGTTTGCGCTGATGTTGCAGAAATTGCTGAGCGAGCAGGGCGTCACCGCGCATTTTTCCTCGCGCGGCTATGGCGGCGCGCTCTCCGGTCCTCTCCGCGTCACGGCGGAGCACACCGCGCCTGAGGTCGGCGACGAGCCGCTCTTGCTCGCCGCCACCGCGCCCGCCTGGATCGCGAAAAACCGCGCGGCCGGCGCTGCTGCGGCGGCTATTGGCGCCGGCGCTGTCATCATGGATGACGGGTTCCAGAATCCGACAGTCAAAAAAGCCTGCGCCATTCTCCTCGTCAGCGCTGAAGATGCGGCCGGCGCTGGGCGCCTTTTTCCGGCGGGTCCCCTGCGCGAGCCTTTAGCGCGCGCGATCGGGCGGGCGGACGCCGTCGTTATCGTCGGCGGCGTTGAGGCGAACATCGACACGGGCGGGGCGCCCATCTTTCACGCGGCGAGTGCGATTGAGACAAGCGTTCCGCCGCAAAAATGCGTCGCCTTTTGCGGAATTGGAAACCCCGGACGGTTCTTCGCCGATCTTGCAGCGAAGGGTTTTGACTTGCGGGCGCAGGCCGCGTTCGCCGACCATCATTTTTTCACCGAGGCGGACCTTGCCGCGCTGCGCCGGAGCGCCAAAAAAGAAGGCGCGATCCTGCTTACGACCGAGAAGGATTTCGTGCGGCTTCCCGCAGCGGCGCGCGAGGGCGTTGCGCTCGTTCGGCTCAAGATGACGGTCGATGATCCGCAAAGGCTGACGGCGCTGACGCTTTCAAAGATCGGGCGGGCGCAATGACCGGGGCGGAGGAAATCGCGCTCCCAGAGCCGCGCAGCAATCGCAAGGTGACGCTCGCCCATCGCGCCGAATACGCGCTGGCGCTGGCGCTCGGCGCGTTTTTCAAAATCATCGGCGTCGATGCGGCGTCTTTTATCGCCGGGAAATTCACGCGCGCCGTCGGTCCGATGATCGGCGCGATCGCAAATCGCGGGCGCGTCAATCTGAAAATCGCCTTTCCCGATATGGCGCCTGAAGAAGCTGACGCGATCCTTCGCGACAGCTGGGAAAATCTCGGGCGGACGACGGCGGAATTTGCGCATCTTGAAAAATTCGGCCCCGACGGCGGGCGCATTGAAATCATGGGGCGCGAGAAATTCGAAGCGATTGCGCAAGGAGATCGACCCGCAATTTTCATCTCCGGCCATTTCGCCAATTGGGAAGTCGGCTCGATCGTCATGCATGCGTTAGGGGTCGATTACGGCGTCATCTATCGCGCGGCGAACAACCCGCTGATCGACGGCCTCATCATCCGCGAGCGCGCGCGCGTCATGTCGCGCCGGCAAATCCCAAAAGGAAAACGCGGCGGGCGCGACATGATCGAGGCGTTGAAAGCGGGCGCGTCGCTCGCGATGCTGGTCGACCAGAAGCTGAACAGCGGCGGCATCCCCTCGCCGTTTTTCGGCAAACCGGCGATGACGGCTCCTGCGGCCGCGCGCCTCGCGCTGAAATATCGGGCGCCCGTCATCCCGATTGAAATTGAACGCCTCAAGGGCGCCCGCTTTCGCGTCACCGCGCATGAGAAGATCGCCTTCACGCCCTCCGGCGAGATCAACGCCGACACGCAAAACCTGACCGACGCAATCAACCGCGAGATTGAGGCCCTCATTCGCAAGCGCCCGGGACAATGGCTGTGGCTGCACCGGCGGTGGGCGAAGGATGAGTACCTGAAAAACTAGCGCCCGGCGCGCTAATTCACCTGAGCGCCTCTTCGATTTCCGGCAGGGTGTTCTTGCCGAAATAGAGATCGTCCCCGACAAAAAAGCTTGGGATGCCGAAAGCGCCGCGTTTGGCCGCAGACTCCGTATTGGCGATCAGCCTCGCTTTGACATCCGCGTCTTGCGCGCGCGAGAGCAGCCGCTCCGCGTCGAGACCCGCGGCGGCGAGCGTTGCGGCGGCGACCGCCGGGTCGTTCATTTTTTTCGGCTCTTCCCACATCAGATGAAATCCCGCCTCGACAAAGCGCGCGAGATCGCCGTCCATTTCGGCGGCGACCGCCGCGCGCATCAGCAAGAGCGTATTCACCGGAAAGTGCGGATTGAAAGTGAACGCGTCGAGTTTATGCCGCGCGATGAACCGCTGCATTTCAAGGGATTCGTAGGCGAGCTTGTTCGGCACATGCGCGAAGGCGATCATCGGCGCCTGATTTCCGGTCAACTTGAACAGTCCGCCGAGAAGGACCGGCGTCAGGGCGAATTTGACGCCCGTACGCGCTTCAACGCCCGGCAGGGCCCGATACGCAAGATATGCGTTGGGACTTGCAAAATCGAACAGGAATTCCGCTTTTTTCATCACCATGTCTCCCGGTAGGGGCGAAGGTCCATTTCAAAAGTCCAGGCGTCGCGGCTCTGCTGATGCAGCGCCCAATAGGCGTTGGCGATCGATGCCGGCGTCATCAGCGTGTCTTCCGGCATCTCGTCCAGCGCTTTTTCGCCGGCGGCCGCCTTGATCCGTTCACGCACAAAACTCGTATCGACGCCGGCGTCGATGACGAGATGCGCGACGTGGATGTTTTTCGGGCCGAGCTCGCGCGCCATCGACTGGGCGAGCATGCGAAGGCCCGCTTTAGCGCTCGAAAACGCCGCATAGCCGGATCCGCCGCGAAGGCTTGCGGTTGCCCCGGTGAAAAAAATCGACCCCTTCCCGCGCGCCAGCATCAAGCGCGCCGCCTCGCGGCCTGAAAGAAACCCGGCCTTGCACGCCATTTCCCAGACTTTAAAAAACACCCGTTCGGTCGTCTCAAGGATCGGGAAATTCACATTGGCGCCGGGATTGACGATGACGATTTCAAGCGGCGCATGCGCGTCCGCCTCAGCGAGAAAACTCGCGACTTCTTCTTCCTTTCGCGCATCGAGCGCGCGCGCAAAACAGACGCCGCCCGAAGCTTCGATGTCGTTTTTCAGCGATTGCAATTTCGATGCGGTGCGGCGCCCGGCGAACACGGCGTAGCCTTCGGCTGCGAATTTTTTCGCAATCGCCGATCCGATGAAATCGCCTGCGCCGACGATCGCGCAGCTTGCGTTTCTGGAGGTCATGGCCTGCTCCAATTCTGTCTTGGGGCGCGAGGGCGGCGGGAGACGCACCCTGCTGCTGCGCCGCCTTGATCGAGAATAGCCGCGAGCTTTATCCTGTTTTTCGGATATGGAAAACTAGAGCGAAAGGGATCTGGCGCATGAAAACGCAAATCCAGGAAATCGCGCCGGATATATTCCGGCTTTCGACCTTTGTCCCCGACGTGACGCCGCAAGGGTTCACCTTCAATCAGTTTCTCATCCGCGCGGACGAACCGATGCTCTTTCATTGCGGGCCAAGAGCGATGTTTCCTCTCGTCTCGGAGGCCGCGCGCCGCGTGATCGATTTCAACAGGCTGCGCTGGATCGGGTTCGGGCACATCGAATCCGATGAATGCGGGTCGATGAACAATTGGCTCGCCGCCGCGCCGAACGCGGCGATCATGCATGGGCAATTGGCCTGCGACGTTTCCCTCAACGATCTTGCCGACCGCGCGCCGCGCGCGCTCGCCGATAATGAAATTGTCGATCTTGGCGGCAAGCGCGTCCGGTTTTTATATACGCCGCACGTGCCGCATGGCTGGGAGGCGGGCCTCTTCATGGAGGAAACCGGCGGGACATTGCTGTGCGGCGATCTCTTCACCCATGCCGGCGACGGACCGGCGATCACGCAAGGCGACGTCGTTGGTCCTGCGGTGGCGGCCGAGCACATGTTTCACTCGATGTCGATGTCGCCCAACACGCGCGAGACGCTTCAGCGTCTTGCGGCGTTAAACCCGCGGACGCTGGCGATCATGCATGGATCTTCCTTCAGCGGCGACTGCGCGAGAGCGCTCACCGATCTCGCGTCCGGTCTCAAAGCCTAGCGCGCTGTCGCGCCCTACTCCGTCGCGCGGCTTTCGTCGCCGCACTCGCCGCGTGACGCGACGCTGACGCCGGCCGAGGCGGCCGTGCACGCATTGCCATACGTCTCGCCGTCGCAGCCGCAGACCGGGTCATATTCCTGCGTGCACATTTCAGGTTTTGGCTGACAGCTGCCGGCCGCGTCCGCGACGGAGACGCATTCGCTTTCCTTATACGCGCAGTAATCGGCGGCGTTGAGGCACTGGAACCCGGCGATGCCGCCGCACATGCCGCCGGTTTCGCCGGTCGGAATACCCGCCGTCGCATCGCTAGAAGGCGCGCTCGCGACCGCATCGGACGCAGGATTTCCATGAGCCGCGCATGCGGCAAGAAGCGCGGCGGCCGAGACCAAAATCAAAGCGCGCATCAATCGTCATCCTTCTTCAATTGGGCCTGCATGTAGAGCGGCTCGCCGAGCTTGGCGATCAGATCAAGCTGCGTTTCGAGATGGTCGATATGGCCCTCTTCCGATTCAAGAATGCGCACGAGCAGCGCGCGGCTCACGAAATCCTTGACGCTCTCGAAATAGGCGATCGCTTCCTTGTAGAGCGGATGGGCGCGGTGCTCGGCCTTCAGATCGCATTCAAGGCATTCCTTGACGCTCTCGCCGATATAGACCTTGTCGAGATCTTGAATGTTCGGGAGGCCTTCGAGAAAGAGAATGCGCTCGATCAACTCGTCCGCGTGCTTCATCTCGTCGATCGATTCGTCGTATTCGACCTTGGCGAGACGCGCGAGACCCCAGTTCTTGAACATGCGCGCATGCAGGAAATACTGATTGACCGTCGTCAGCTCGAGCTTCAACGCCTTGTTGAGAAAATCGATGACTTTCGGATCGCCCTTCATGCGCGCCTTCTCCTTGTCGCTCGGCGGAACAATAGGACGCTCATCCGCTGCGGCAAGGACAATTGCTGCGAGTAAGTTTCAGGCGCGAAAACGCGAGGGGCGCTTTATTCGGCGGCGAGCCGCATCGCCGGGGTTTGCGCGCGCGCGGCCTCGATCATCTTCGCGACATCGGGAAGGCACTTGCCGCATTGCGGGCGCGCGTCGCAGCGGCGAAAGACTTCGCCGACGCTTTTGGCGTCCGTCGCGGCGGTCTCTAACCGCCGGTCGCTCAGCGCATTGCAGATGCAGACGTACATGGGTGTCCGTGCGTGTTCCGGCATTAATATGGCTTACTTGCGAATGATTGTCAATAGCGACTGCCGACTTGGCTCGGGCAGGCCGATTTGCAAGACTTGGACAGCATCCGGAAAAAAGGGGGCCCCGTGAAAAGATTGGCTGTCATCGGACTAGTTGCGCTTTCAGCGGCCTGCGTCACCCAGCCGACCGCCTCCTCCTCGCCCGCCGCGACGGGCGAGCCGGCCGCCCTGACGGATGCGGCCATCCGTGAACTCATCGTCGGCGGCTGGATCGTTTCCGCCGAAAGTGACTACTATATCCCAGGTTTCAGCGAAACGCTTTGGGAGGAGTTCACTGAAGACGGCGCGGAAATCGTGCATGTCTACGAAGACGATACCTGCGTGAAGGAAATTGAGACGATGAATACGCGCTGGAGCATCAACGATGGAGTCCTGATCACCGATTATGACGACGGATCGCGCGATCGGGATCAGGTCGTCAGCATCGATCAACAATCCATGACGCTGAAACTTGAAGACGGCACGACGGGGATAAGGAAGCGCGCCGACGGGTGCGGCGATCGAAGCTCAATCTGACGGCGCCGTATCAGTTCGATCCGGATGCGGTTTTCTCGCTCACTGGCATCTCGCCCGCGACGAGCTGGGGATCGACCAGCGTCCCCATCCATTTGAGGCTCCAGTGCATATGGGGCCCGGTCGCCCGCCCGGTCGCTCCGACCGCGCCGATCACCTGACCCGCCGCGACCTTGTCCCCCGGTTTCACGTCGATCCGCGACATATGGAGGAAGGCGCTTTCGAGCCACTGGCCGTGGTCGATGAAGACGAGGCCGCCTTCAAAATACATGTCCGGCTCGGCGAGGCGGACAATCCCCGCCGCCGGCGCCTTGATCGGCGTGCCGGTCGAGGCCGCGACATCGACACCCGAATGGGGCGTTTTCGCCTCGCCGTTCAAGATCCGCTGCGAGCCGAATACGCCGCTGATCCGGCCTGTCACCGGCCATGAAAAACCGGCCGACCAGAAAGGCGCAGCGTCAGTCGTCGCGCGCGCCGCCGTTTTCTTTTCCTTGTCGCCAGCGATTTTCGTCAGCTGCTCAGGGGTGAAGCCTGAAACTTTCGACTGGTCGAGGCCGTCAATGCGGTCGACCGGAAACGCGCGCGGCGCGATATCGAGCGCGCGGCGCACGACCGAGCCGTCAACATGCCGGATGACGAGAAGCGCGCTTTTGCCGTGGTCGCGCCCAAAGCCGAGGAGAAAACGCCCGTCGTCGCTGACCATCAACGGCTCGCCGTCGAGCGTGGCTTTGGCGCCCGGAAGCGTCTGGCCGAAGACGAGGCCGCCCTGCACGAGCTCTCCTTGCAGCGACATGCTCATCGCCGGATCGTCGAAGACGCGCTGGCGCTCGTCCGCTTCCGCCATCGCGGCGTCGAAGCTTGCTTTTTTGGCGAGGTCCGTCGCGGCGCCCTCAGCAGCGTCAGGCGCGAGCGCCACGGCTTCGGGCGCTGCCGGTTCGGCAGATGATGGTTGAGCAGCAGATGGCGCGGCCGCGACGCAGCCGCCGAGCGCGATGAGGCTCACCGCCAAGAGAAACTTCGTCATCGAACTACTTCCCCGCTTTCAAACCGAAGCCCGCCATCGCGGCCTCGGCGTTGGCGTAAGGCTCCTGCTTGTCGACGTTCCAGTATTTAAGGGCTTCGAGCGGAATTTTAACGCCGGTCACCGCGCAGCGGACATAGCGCCCCGGTTTCACCACGGCGAATTCCGCGTCGAGATAATCGAGGATCGCCTCGCCGCCCTCGCCTGATAGGCCTGAATCAAATGGGTTCATGCAAAGGGTTTTAGCGCAGAGGCGGAGGCGGGGTCAAAGGGCGAGAGCCTTAATCGAACAACCCCTTTTGCACCGGCTTTTTCGCGGCGGGCGGTTTTTTCGTCGCCTCGCCAAGATGCGCGGCGCGGGCGGCGTCGGCGAAGACGAGCTCGACCGCGCCGGTTGGGGGAAGGTCAGCGGCTTTGCGGGCGATTTTGCCGTCCGCCATTTTGACCAGCGCAAAGCCCCGATCGAGGACGCTTTTATAAGAGAGCGAGCGCAGCAAGCTCGAACTCGCCGCGAGGCGTTCTGCGGGCCGCTTCAAGAGGCGCGCGCCGACGGATGAAAGGCGCGCGCTGTCGCGAGCCAGCGATTTTGCGTGATCGCGCATTTTGATCTCCAAGCGCTCGCGGCTCATGCGCTTGCCGAGGCTTTCAAGCGACGCCTCGCGCCGGGCGAACCCCGCCGACAAAGCGCGCGGACCAAAGCGCGCAGCAGCGCCCGCAAAAGAGCGCGCGGCCGCATCGCTCCGCGCCCGCAGGCCCGACGTGAGCCGGCTCGCCAGAAAATCGACGCGTTGTCCGAGCGCGCCCGTCGCGTCCTCGGGGCGGCCAAGCCCGCGCGCGGCGGAGAGAAGGCGCAAGCGCCGTTCATCGAGCCGGCGCGCTTCGGCCGTGATCATGCGACGATGCTTGTTCAAAACCTCCGCAATAAGATCGGTGCGCATCGGCACGGCTTTTTCCGCCGCAGCGCTCGGCGTCGGCGCCCGCAAATCGGAAGCGTAGTCGATGAGCGTCGTATCGGTTTCATGGCCGACGGCCGAGATCAGCGGAATTTTGCTTGCTGCGGCTGCGCGCACCACGATTTCTTCGTTGAAGCACCAGAGGTCTTCGAGCGAGCCGCCGCCGCGCGCGACGATCAAAACGTCCGGGCGCGGAATATCGCCGCCTTCCGGCAACGCGTTAAAGCCGTCGATCGCAGCGGCGATCTGCGCTTCTGCGCCTTTTCCCTGCACCAAAGTCGGCCAGACGATGACATGGCGCGGAAAGCGCTCGCGCAGCCTGTGGAGAATATCGCGGATGACGGCGCCTGTGGGCGAGGTTACGACGCCGATCACTTCGGGAAGAAACGGGATCGCCCGCTTTCGCGCCGCGTCGAACAACCCTTCGGCGGCGAGTTTTTTCTTCCTCTCTTCAAGGATCGCCATCAGCGCGCCGGCGCCGGCGGGCTCTAAACTGTCGATGACGATCTGATATTTGGACTGGCCGGGGAAAGTTGTGAGCTTTCCTGTCGCCACAACCTCCATCCCTTGCTCGGGCGACACCTTCAGACGCTGCGCATTGCCTTTCCACATGACGCCGGAAATCGTCGCGTTCTCGTCTTTCAGATCGAGATAGAGATGGCCCGACGCCGCGCGGGTCACCCGGCCCAGCTCGCCTTTGACGCGAACAAACCCGAAGCCGTCCTCGATGACGCGTTTGACCGCGCCGGCGAGTTCGCTGACGGAATATTCGGGGAGATTGCCGCTTGAGGTGCCGCTCATAGCCCCTTAAAACACAAATCGCTTGGCGTCCAAAAGGGAGAGTTTAGGGCGCTGCTCAATAAAATCCGGACGGCGTGCGGTATCGGGCGGACTAATCGTTCGGCTTAAAGATGGGGCCGATAGCGCGCTGGCGCTATTTCCGGCGTTCACAACAAAGTCCAAGGGAGAGCGGACATGAAAAAATTCTATATGGCTTGCGCAGCCGCGACGGCTGGAGCCGCCGTTTTCGGCGGCGTGCAACTGACCGGCGGCGAGGACGGCGTTCCGTTCGTCAACCCGCTGACGATCGCGCAGTCGGCCTGCGGCAAGGATCCCGCGGCCGCGCTGAAGCGGCGCCTTTATTTCGAGAGCATTGGTTCCGCCTATGCGGCGACGCTTGATGAAGAGACTGCGTCGAAACCGGCGCAGGCGCGCATGCAGCCGGTCACGGGCATCGGCTACAAGGTGACGACCGCCAGCGAGAAAGCGCAAGCGCTGTTCGACGCCGGGATCGCCCATATGTGGAATTTCAACCACGGCGAAGCGATCAACGAGTTCAAGGCGGCGCAGGAAGAAGATTCAGATTGCGCCATGTGCTATTGGGCGGAGGCTTTCTCGTGGGGCCCGAACATCAACGCGCCGATGGCGGATGAGTCGGTCGCGCCCGCTTACGCCGCAATCCAGCAGGCGTTGTCGCTCAAAGACAAGGCGAGCGAAAAAGAGCGCGCGCTGATCGACGCGCTGGCGCTGCGCTACGTGAAGGCGCCGGTCAAAGACCGGAGCGCCCATGACGCCGCTTTCGCCGACGCGATGGAAAAACTAGCGGCGCGTTATCCAGATGACGACTTCATTCAGGCGACGTCGGCCGAGGCCAATATGGATACGCAGCCCTGGGATTACTGGGAAGCGGACGGGAGAACGCCGAAAGGCCGCGCCGGCAAAACGCTGTCGCTGATCGAGGCTGTGCTGGCGCGCAATCCCGACTACCAGCCGGCGATCCATCTTTATATCCACATGACAGAGGCGACCACTAATCCGAACCGGGCGGCCAAATACGCCGACAAGCTCGCGTCGCTGTCGCCGACGCTCGGCCATTTGATCCACATGCCCTCGCACACTTACGCGCGGATCGGCCGGTTCAAGGAGTCGATCGATTCAAACCTTGCAGCCGTCGCTTCGGACGAAGAATTTCTCGCCAATTCCGACCCGAGCCCGCTCTATCAATACGGGTATTACGTCCACAATGTTCACTTCGTGATGACGTCGGCGATGCAGGCGGGCGACGGCGAAACGGCGCTCGCCATGGCGAAAAAGCTGGACGCGAAACTTCCCGCGGAAATGGCGATCGCGGTTCCCTTCGCGCAGCCGATCAAGGTCGCGCCTTATTACGCGATGGTGCAGTTCGCCCCGCCCGCCGACATCCTTGCGCTTCCAGATCCGGGCGCCGAAGTTCCGTTCGTTCGCGCGAGCTGGCATTATGCGCGCGGCGAGGCGTATGCGAAATCCGGCGAGACGGAGAAAGCGCGCGGAGAGGCGGAGGCGATTTCGAAAATTCTCGCGACCGCCGATCTTTCGGGTCTCACCACGAACCTTATTCCGGCCCCGGATATTTTGAAAATCCAGCAATTGACCGTGACGGCGCGCGCGGCGGCTGCCGACGGCGATCTCGCCTCGGCGATTGAGGCGATGGAGCAAGTCGTCGCCTTGCAGGAGGGGCTCAACTACACCGAGCCTGCTTACTGGTATTATCCGGCGAAACAGACGCTCGCCGCGTTTGTCTTGCGCGCGGGCGACGCTGAGCGCGCCGAACAGCTCTTTGTTCAGGCGCTGGCGGAATTGCCGAACAATGGCTGGGTCTATTCAGGCCTTGCCGACGCCTATCAGGCGCAGGGCGACAAGAACGCGCGCAAATATGCGCAAGGACTGATGAAAGCCGCCTGGCTCGGCAAGGAAAAGCCTTCGCTCGACCGGCTCTGAGCGGGCGGATCAAGGAGACCGCCGACCGAGGGTCTCCTTGATGACATTGGCCGCGCATGACGGTAAATCCTAAGTCATGCGCGGCATTTTATCGGCGAGATCCCTGCTCAAAATATCCGGCGAAGAATCGCGCCCCTTTTTGCAAGGGCTCGTCACGCAGGATATCTTGCACGCGGGCGAAGGGGACGCGGTTTTCACGGCGTTGCTGACGCCGCAGGGAAAAATCCTCTTTGATTTTTTTCTGGCGCCCCAAGGCGACGGGTTCTTCATCGACTGCGACGCCGGCGCCGCGCCCTCCTTGTTAAAACGTCTCGTCATGTACAAGCTGCGCGCGAAGGTGACCGTTTCGGCGGAAGCAGAGCTCGCGGTCGCGGTCGGCGAGATGCGCGATCCCGTTCTCGCCTTTCCTGATCCCCGCAATGCGCTGCTGCCGGCGCGCTCCATCGTCAAGCGCGCGGACATGCCGGCGGCGGATGAAGCCTATGACGCAAAGCGCCTCGCGCTTGGAATTCCGGAATTCGGCAAGGATTTCGGCGGCGACGAAACATTTCTTCTCGACGTCAATTACGACGCGCTGAACGCGGTCAGTTATAAAAAAGGGTGTTTTGTCGGGCAGGAAGTGACGAGCCGGATGAAGCGCAAGGGCGAAATCCGCAAGCGCACGCTGATCGCGGCGTTTGACGGCGCGCCGCCCGCGAAGGGCGCGGCCCTGATGGCGGGCGAAAACTCGGTTGGCGAAATTTTATCGGGCCGCGAGGGCGTAGCGCTCGCCCTCCTCCGCGTCGACCGGCTGAAAGCAGCGCAAGAAAGCGGCGCGCCGTTGACCGCCGATGGCCGCGAGGTGCAAATCTCGTTTCCCGCCTATCTCGAACAGGGCTAATCTCGCTTCTCACCGCAACAGGGAAAACACGCCATGACGCCTTCCGCCGTCGCCCTTCTGGGCTTTGCCTTATGGACCATCATCCTTGTGATTTTGCTCGCGGTCTTTCGCGTCTCGATGGTTGTCGCCGGCAAAAAATCCGCCGCGAGCTTTAGCCCCAACGGCGACGATGTCGAAGGCTTTGGGCGCCGGCTCACCCGGGCGCATGCGAATTGTTTTGAGAATTTGCCGCTCGCCGGGGCGGTTCTCCTCTACGCGATTGCGACCAGCCAGTCCGCGGTCACCGACGGGCTTGCGATAGCCTTTCTCGGCGCGCGGGTGATGCAGTCGCTGACGCACCTCGCGTCAACGAGCGCGTTTGCAGTCAATGTTCGCTTTGCCTTCTTCGTTATCCAGATCCTCATCCTCATCTTCTGGATCTTGAAACTCGCGCACCTGATCTGAACGGCGTGACCGAGCGGAAACTTCATTGCCCCTGGGCGCCGGCGGGCGACGCCGTTTATCGTCAGTATCATGACGAAGAATGGGGCGTCCCCGAATATGACGACCGCGCGCTCTTTGAAAAACTGATCCTCGACGGGTTTCAAGCGGGGCTGTCCTGGCGGACAATTCTCTACAAGCGCGAGAATTTCCGCCGCGCCTTTGACGGCTTCGACGTCCTCAAGATCGCACGCTACACGCCGAAAAAAATCGAGCGGCTGATGCAGGACGAAGGCATCATCCGCTCGCGCTCGAAAATCGAGGCGACAATCGGCAACGCCAAGGCGTATCTCAAAATCATGGAGAGCCGCGACGACGGCTTTTCGGGGCTCCTCTGGGACTTCGCCGGCGGCAAGCCGATCGTCAATCGCTGGACGCATTTTCGCGAGGCGCCGACGAAAACCGCAGAGGCCGAAGCGATGTCGAAAGAATTAAAGCGCCTCGGCTTCAAATTCTGCGGGCCGACGATCCTTTACGCCTTCATGCAGGCGACGGGCATGGTGAACGATCACGAATCCGCGTGTCCGCGCTGGAAAGAGGTGCAAAGAAAGTCAGTAGGCAGTAGGCAATAAGCAGGTCGATTGAGCCGTTTTTGCCAAGGCGATCGGACATTCACTTTTTGCTTGCCTCCCGCCTATTGCCTACTGCCTACTGCCTACTGCCTACCGCCTACCGATCAAGACTCGCACTCAACCGGGCACATTTTATGACCGCCGACGTCCGCATCATTGCAACCGGGCTTTATACGCCGCCGCAATCGGTCTCAAACGCTGAGCTCGTGACGGCGTTCAACGGCTATGTCGCGCTCTATAATGAAGAGAATGCGCGCGCGATCGCGGCGGGCGAGATTGAGCCGCTGCAGCCCTCGTCTTCGGAATTCGTTGAAAAAGCCTCCGGCATCAAATCGCGTTATGTCGTCGACAAGGCCGGCATCCTCGACCCGAAGCGCATGGCGCCGATGATCGAGGCGCGGCCGAACGACCAATTGTCGATCCTCGCCGAGATCGCGGTCGCCGCCGCCAAGGACGCGCTGCGCGCGGCCGATCTGACCGCGGCCGACATCGACGGCGTCATCTGCGCGGCCTCGAACATGCAGCGCGCCTATCCGGCGATGGCGGTCGAAGTGCAAGCGGCCCTCGGCGTCGAGGGCTTTGCCTTCGACATGAACGTCGCTTGCGCCTCAGCCGCCTTCGGCATCGAAACGGCGCTCGGGCTCATCCGCGCAGGCTCGCGCCGCATCTTGATGGTGAACCCCGAGATCTGCACGGCGCATCTCAATTTCCGCAATCGCGATTGCCATTTCATTTTCGGCGACGTCGCGACCGCCGTCATCATCGAGCGCGCGGACGGCGCGCCGCGCGGCGAGGCGTGGGAAATCGTCTCGACAAAACTGAAAACGGTTTTTGCAAACAATATCCGCAACAATCTCGGCTTCATCAATCATTGCGAGCGGCCGACCAGCGCCGGGGCCGATCCGCAAACCTCGTGGAACACCGACAAGCTCTTCGTGCAGCAGGGCCGCAAGGTCTTCAAGGACGTCGTGCCGATGGTCGGCGACATGATCTCCGCGCATTTGAAAGACAACGGCGTCGCCGTCGCTTCCGTGAAACGCCTCTGGCTGCATCAGGCGAATTTGTCGATGAACG
>JBBTJH010000093.1:0-10315 GCA_038059555.1 Pseudomonadota bacterium
CGGCGGATCATGCCGGCGGAGCCTTGCGTCCCGATCATGGTGATTGAAATTGTGAACGGCGCGCCTTTCACGATCTGCGCGGTCGTATCGCCGCCCATCAGCGCGATTTTGTAGTGATCCTGATCTTCGCGAAGCCCGGCGGCGAATTCCGCGATCGTCTCTTCCTTGACGCCGAGCGGCCAGACGCAGCCGAGAAAATAGCCGATTGGCCGCGCGCCTTTCGCCGCAAGGTCCGAAAGATTGACGCGCAGCGCCTTCTTCGCAACGGAAGAGCGCGGGTCCTTGCTGCGGAAATGCACGCCCTCGACCAGCAGATCTTTGGTAATCACACTCGCCTGCGCCGGCAGGCTCGCGGCGTCATCGCCGAGATCAAACGCGCCGCTGAAGTCGGCGGCGAGCGGCGCAAAATATTTCGCAATAATGTCGAACTCGCCGGTCAAGGTCGGCGAGCCGGGCCGCCGGCGAATTCTTCGGCGCGGATGTCGCGCGCCATCGCGTCCAGCACCGCATTGATGAAGCGCGGATCCTCGTCGCCGAAAAACGCATTGGCGAGTTCAAGATATTCGTTGATGATCGCCTTCGCCGGCGTTTCTGCGCGATGGATGAGCTCATAGGCGGCCGCGCGCAAGATCGCCCGCGCCGTCGAATCAAGTCGCGCGAGCGTCCAGGATTTCGCCAGCCGCTTTTCAATCTGCGGATCGATTTTCGTTTGCAGTCTTATGACGCCGCGCAGGAGATCGATAAAGAAATCCTCGTCCGCCTCGTGCAGCAATCGCCCCTCGATGTCGCCGCCGAGCCGGTGGGTGCGAAACTCGAGGATGACGCTCTCGACGCCGGCGCCGCCGGCCTCCATTTGATAGAGGGCCTGCACGGCGGCGAGCCGCGAGTTGGTTCGGGCCTGCATCGCATCAGAATTCACAAACTGTCCGGACGGCGCTTACGCGTCGTCCTCTCCTTCCTGATCGCTGAGTTCGCCGATGAACTCGCCAAAATCGCGCGCTTCGCGAAAATCCTTGTAGACGGACGCATAGCGGACATACGCGACGTCATCGAGCCCGGCCAGCCCTTCCATGACGAGCTCGCCAATCGCCTTTGAGTCGATCTCGGTCTCGCCCATCGCCTCAAGGCGGCGAACGACGCCGGTCACCATCTGCTCGACGCGCTCTTGATCGACAACGCGTTTTCTCATCGAGATCTGCACCGATCGCATCAGCTTGTCGCGGTCGAATATTTCTTTGCGGCCGGAGCTTTTGACGACGATGAGCTCGCGCAACTGGACGCGCTCGAAGGTCGTGAAGCGGCCGCTGCAGGCGGTGCATTGACGCCGGCGCCTGATTGACGAGCCGTCTTCTGCGGACCGCGAGTCTTTGACTTGCGTATCTTCACATCCGCAAAAGGGGCAGCGCATAAGCCAGGCGTCCTGTCGTCAGCCGTAAATCGGAAAGCGCGCGGTCAAGGTCTTCACCCGCGCGTTGACGCTTTTTTCGCAAGCGGCGCTGTCGCCCCCGCTCGCCAGCGTGTCGAGCACTTCCGCCATCAGACGACCGACGTCGCGAAATTCGGCCGCGCCAAAGCCGCGGGTGGTGCAAGCGGGCGACCCGACGCGGATGCCGGACGTCACCGTCGGCTTTTCCGCATCAAAAGGAACGCCGTTCTTGTTGCAGGTGATGCCGGCCGCTTCGAGGCTTTGTTCAGAGGCGTTGCCTTTGACGCCCTTCGGGCTGAGATCGATCAAGGCAAGGTGCGTGTCGGTGCCGCCGGAGACGACAGCGTACCCAGCTTCAACCAGCGTCGAGGACAGCGCCTTCGCGTTGACGACGACTTGCCTTGCATACTCCTTGAATTCGGGTTGCAGCGCCTCGCCGAACGCGACCGCTTTGGCGGCGATGACGTGCATCAACGGCCCGCCCTGAATTCCCGGAAACAGCGCCGAGCGGATTTTTTTCGCGAGATCTTCGTCATTGGTCAGCACCAGACCGCCGCGCGGGCCGCGCAGCGTTTTGTGCGTGGTCGTCGTCACCACATCGGCGATGCCGATCGGCGTGGGATAAATCCCTGCCGCAACGAGCCCGGCGAAGTGCGCCATATCGACCATCAGCTTCGCGCCGACGCTGTCGGCGATCGCCCTGAATTTCTTGAAGTCGATAAAGCGCGAATAGGCGCTGCCGCCCGCGATGATGACTTTCGGCCGATGTTCTTCCGCAACGCGCGCGGCCTGCTCGAAATCAATGAGATGGTCGTCCTTGCGGACGCCGTAATGGACAGCCTTGAACCATTTGCCGGACTGATTCGCTTTCCCGCCATGCGTCAGGTGTCCGCCTGCGGACAAATCCATGCCCATGAAGCAATCGCCAGGCTGCATCAGCGCCATGAACACGCATTGGTTGGCCTGGCTTCCCGAATGCGGCTGAACGATCGCTTCTGAGCACCCAAAAAGTTTCTTCGCCCGTTCGATCGCCAGATTTTCGGCCTGATCGACGATTTCACAGCCGCCATAATAGCGCTTGCCGGGATAGCCTTCCGCGTATTTATTGGTCAGCACCGATCCTTGAGCCTCCAGCACCGCCCTCGATACGATGTTCTCCGAGGCGATGAGCTCGATCTGCTGTTGCTGGCGCAACAATTCGCGCTCGATAATCGCGTGCAAAACCGGGTCTCGCCCAGCGAGGTCGGAACGGAAAAAACCATTATTATTCAATGCTTCAGCCGGACGCATGCGGATATCCTTCAGCCTGCCGCGAAAGCGCTCCATATAGCGGCCGCCGTCAAGGGCGGCAATGCGGGGCGCGAGCCTTCCTCCGGCATAATATTGAGCAAGGCATGCTTCGCCTTCTGCGGCCAGCCGTCAACGTTAAAGACAGAGGCGCCAAATACCCGGCAAATCAAGGAAAACAGTCGACTTAGGCCCTTGAAACTAAACAAGGAGTGGCCTAGTTGGACGCCTGTCCTAGCGGGTTTGGGCGACTGGGACGTCAACCGGGTTTGCGCGCGTATTGATAAACGCCTGACGCTAACCCCAGTAAAAGGATGGGCATGACATGACGGATACTGAATCGCTCTCGACGGGCGACACGCTGAGCTTGGCGACAGACATTGTCGCGGCATTTGTCAGCAACAACGCAATGACGCCGGACAAATTGCCGGGCCTCTTGCAGGAAGTTCACGACGCCATTCGCGCGCTCGCCTCTGGCGGGACAGCCAGCGCCGGCAGCCAGCAACCGGCGGTGCCGATCAAGAAATCGGTGACGAACGATTATGTGATCTGCCTTGAAGACGGCAAAAAACTGAAAATGCTGAAGCGGTATCTGCGCACGCAATACGGCCTCTCGCCGGAAGACTATCGCCGCAAATGGGGCCTGCCGGCTGACTATCCGATGGTCGCGCCGAATTACGCCAAACGCCGCTCCGACTTCGCGAAAGAAATCGGTCTTGGCCGGGCTGGCGGGAAAGCCGCGCCGAAGCGCACGGCGAAGAAGGCCGCCAAGGGCCGCATCCGTCTTAAAAAAGCCGCTTGATCTAATAAAACCGGCGGCCTTGCCTTCAGTTAAGGCAGGGCCGCTTCGGTTTGCGCGAACGCCGGCGAATTTGCGTCGCGGCGAATCCCCAGCGCATCCCAGACTTCATTGAGCGCGCTGACGAGATCATCCATATCGGCATCGGTGTGCAGCGGCGTCGGCGTCAGCCGCAAACGCTCCGTTCCCTTTGGAACGGTCGGATAGTTGATCGGCTGCACGTAAATCGAGCGCCGGTCGAGCAGATAATCAGAGACGGCTTTGCACTGAACGGGATCGCCGACCCACACGGGAACGATGTGGCTGACCGACGGCATCACCGGCAAGCCTTCGGCGGCGAGGCGCGCTTTCAACGTCGCGGCCCGTTCCTGATGGCGCTCCCGCAGATTAGTCGAGGTTCGCAGAATTTTGACGCTGCGCAGCGCGCCGGAAACGAGCACCGGCGATAGCGCCGTCGTAAAAATGAAGCCGGAGGCGTAAGACCTGACGGCATCGACGACGGCCGCGCTTGCCGCGATATAGCCGCCCATGACGCCGAACGCCTTGCCGAGCGTTCCTTCGATCAGATCGATTCGTTCCTCAACGCCGTCACGCTGCGCGACGCCGCCCCCTTCCGCGCCATAGAGGCCGACCGCGTGGACTTCATCGAGATAGGTGAAGGCGCCATATTTTTCAGCCAGATCGCAGATCTCGGCGATCGGCGAAATATCGCCGTCCATCGAATAGACGGATTCAAACGCGATCACCTTCGGCCGGTTCGGCGGGATCCCCTTCAACAAGGTTTCAAGGTGCGCGGTGTCGTTGTGGCGCCAGACGAGCTTTGCCGCCCTGCCGCCCCTTATGCCTTCAATCATCGACGCGTGATTGAGCTCATCGGAGAGAATGACGCAGTCGGGCAAAATCTTCGAGAGCGTCGCCAGCGTCGCTTCATTGGCGACATAGCCGGACGTGAAAAGCAACGCCGCTTCTTTTTTGTGGAGATCGGCAAGCTCGCGTTCGAGGAGGACATGATAATGGGTCGTGCCGGCGATGTTCCTCGTGCCGCCCGCCCCGGCGCCGACGCGGTCGGCCGCGTTCTTGATCGCGGCGATGACGCATTCGTGCTGGCCCATGCCGAGATAGTCGTTCGAGCACCAGACGGTGATTTCTTTGGGTTTTGCGCCGCCATGGTACGTCGCGTGCGGAAACCTGCCGCGCTGGCGTTCAATATCGGCAAACACCCGATAGCGCCCCTCGGCGCGAACAGCGCTTACCGCGCTGGCGAAAGCTTTTTGATAGTCAAATTTCACAACCGGTGCGCCGCGTTAGCTCTGCCCTGTAGATAAGGGGCGCGCGCGCGTTTACGCCAGCCAATTCGACAGGAAAAAACGGACGGATCGCCGCATTCCTACCGGCTTTTTAAGAATGATTCTTAATTGGCTCGATCAGAGCCGGTAACGGACCTGGTCGGCCCAGAACCGCTCAAGACGCTGCAGCGACTTGTTGGTCTGATCCATCATCGGCACATCGACGCCGCCGACCTGCTCGACGGAGCCGAGCTGGCGCTCAAAGAGTTCCGCGAGCCTGTCGCGGATGTTGAGGCCCGCCGGCGTCAGCGAGACCCGCTTCGAGCGGCGATCGACGTCCGAGCGCTGGTCGCGGATATACCCTTTATCAACCAATTGCTTGAGGTTGTAAGAGACGTTCGAGCCCAGATAGTGACCGCGCGAGCGAAGTTCGCCCGGGGTCAGTTCGGCGTCGCCGATATTATAAAGGAGAAGAGCCTGCACCGAATTGATGTCGGTCTGCGCGAGGCGCTCCAGCTCGTCCTTGATGACGTCGAGGAGCTGCCGGTGAAGGCGCTCAACCAGATGCAACAGCTGGAGGTAAGACCCCCGCAGCGTTTCCGGGTCCGTCGACGATTTTTCGCCTTTTCCGTGCGCCAGCCCAACCATAGTATGCTCCACTGCAGCCATTTCACGCCTCACAAATTCAGGACCCTCTAGAGACGCTAAGCGATTTCCCTAAAAGGCCGGTTAAATGCCGAAGATCAATTTGCAATCAAATTGCAATGCCCCCGGTAAGAAGGCATGAGAACATCGCAACAAATTTTCGACAGTAAAATGCACGTAAACCTTTCCCAATCCTTTCCAAAGACCCGCCTGCGGCGGACGCGCCGGACGCCGTGGTCGAGGGCGCTGGTCGCCGAGACGCGCCTTGCCCCCCAGGACTTCATCTGGGCGATGGTGATCCGAGAGGGCGGCAATCATCGAGAGGAGATCCCCTCGATGCCGGGGATCGACCGCCTCTCCGTCGATCAGGCGGTCGCGGCCGCGCGCGAGGCGAAGTCGCTCGGCATCCCGGCGCTGGCGCTCTTTCCTTATACCTCCGCCAAGGACCGAAGCGCCGAGGCCTCGCTCGCCTTCGATCCGGATAATCTGATGTGCCGCGCCGCGCGCGCGATCAAGGACGCGGTCCCCGATATCGGCCTGATGGCGGATGTTGCGCTCGATCCCTATACGGATCATGGCCATGACGGATTTCTGGAAGACGGCGAGATTGTCAACGACCGCACGGTCGAAGCGCTCGTCCGGCAATCCGTCGTCGAAGCGCGCGCAGGCTTTGACATCATCGCGCCCTCCGACATGATGGACGGAAGGATCGGCGCGATCCGCGCCGGGCTCGACGCGGAAGGCTTCGATCAGGTTCAGATCATGTCCTACGCCGCGAAATACGCGTCCTGCTTTTACGGCCCCTATCGCGACGCGATCGGATCGACGGGCGTCCTTAAAGGCGACAAGCGCACCTATCAGATGGACCCCGCCAATTCCGACGAGGCGCTCCGTGAAGTCGCGATGGATATCAGCGAAGGCGCCGACAGCGTGATGGTGAAACCGGCGGGCGCCTATCTCGACATCATCCGGCGCGTCAAAGACGAATTCCAGATGCCGACATTCGCGTTTCAGGTGTCTGGCGAATACGCGATGATCATGGCGGCCGCGCAAAACGGCTGGATCGACGGCGACAAGGCGATCCTTGAAAGCCTCCTCTCGATCCGCAGGGCCGGCGCCGACGGCGTCATCACCTATTTTGCGCCCAGAGCGGCGAAATTGCTGAACGCGTAACCGGCCTCAGCCGTTCAATCGCCATTTGCGCGGATCGAAGTTCCTGAAGTCGAAGGGCTTCAGCGCGGGCGTATTGGCGACGAGGTCCTTGCGCACGAAAATCGCGTCGCACTGATAGAAAACGTCATCGTAATAGCAGCACTCGACAATATCCCAGAGCCCAAAGCCATAACGCTCGATGCGGCTGGCGAGATCCATGAACCGCGCCGCCACCATTTCGCAGACGACGATCGACACATTATCCATAACGCCAGCCGCGCCGTCGATGATTTTCGCCGGGATCTCGGCGCCGTCCACGTCGATCTTCAGGAGATATGGCCCCTTGAAATCATAGCGCGGCGCGATGGTGTCGAGGCGCGCCACTTTCACTTCCTCCCCCGTTTTTGCGAGCCATGCGTGGGAGACTTCCTTGCCGTCGATCATCGCCGACTGCAGATGCCCGACCCCATCGACATCCGACAAGGCGACTTCGACAATCTCGTGCCGGATGGCGGAATAGTTCTTTCGAATATCGGGATAGAACGCCTTCACCGGCTCAAAGAGCAAATGCGGGACGTCGGGGAATACTTCGATGAGGGAGCCCGTCGCCCGCTGGACGCCGACATCAAGAACGGCCTGTACCGGGACGCCCCTCGCCCGCGCCTGTTTGAGGCTCGCGGACTGGGTCGATCGGGCGGGAACTCGGCGGCGGAAAAACATCCATCTTGTCCTTTGGAAAACGCCCGGAGCATCAGGCCGGGCCGCCTCCATCCGCTTTGCCACAATAATTGCCGAATCCAAAATCTTGGCCTAGGTCTTGGGGAAACCGCATCCGCCCAACCATAAATAGGCCGCCATAAACAGGCCGCCACAAACAGGCCGCCAAAAAACAGGATCGTTCATGAGAGCGCTGGTCAAAGCCAAACGTGAAGAAGGCATCTGGCTCGAAGATGTGCCGCAGCCCGTCATCGGTCCCAACGACGTCCTCATCAAAGTGAAGACGACCGCGATCTGCGGCACCGACGTGCACATCTATAACTGGGACGCGTGGGCGCAAAAAACCATCCCGGTGCCGATGACCGTCGGCCACGAATTCATGGGCGTGATCGTCGAGATCGGATCGGAAGTTCACCCGGAACATTCGAAAATGAAAATCGGCGACCGGGTGTCGGTCGAGGGCCATGTCACCTGCGGCTATTGCCGCAATTGCAGAGCCGGTCAGCGGCATTTGTGCCGCAACACGCTCGGCATCGGCGTCAACCGCGCGGGCGCTTTCGCCGATTACATCTCCGCGCCGGCGTTCAACGTCTACCGGATGCCGGACGACATCAGCGACGAGATGGGCGCGATTTTCGACCCCTTCGGCAATGCGGTGCACACCGCCCTCGCCTACGATCTCGTCGGCGAGGACGTCCTGATCACCGGCGCCGGGCCGATCGGCATCATGGCGGCCGCTGTCGCGCGTTTTGTCGGCGCGCGCCATGTCGTCATCACCGATGTCAATGAATTCCGTCTCGGCCTCGCCTTGCAGATGGGCGCCTCGCGCGCGGTCAATGTGTCGAAACAAAATCTCCGCGACGTGATGAGCGAGCTCGGCATGACCGAGGGGTTCGATGTCGGCCTTGAAATGTCGGGCGTTCCCGCCGCCTTCGCCTCGATGCTCGATACGATGAATCACGGCGGCAAGGTCGCGATGCTCGGCATCATGCCGAACGGCGCCGGCATCGAGTGGGACAAGGTGATTTTCAAAGGGCTCGAGATCAAAGGCATCTATGGCCGCCGCATGTTCGAGACCTGGTACAAGATGGGCGCGCTGTTGCAGGCGGGGCTGAATTTAAAGCCGATCCTCACGCACCGCATGCCGGCGAGGGATTTCCAGAAAGGCTTCGACATCATGCGGTCGGGCCAATCGGGCAAGGTCGTTCTGGACTGGTGATCCGGCGAATTTCAATCTGTAAACGGAGGGACTGCACATGACGGCTGAAACCCGCTATCCTGGCCTTGATCGACGCACGCTGTTGCAGGCCGCGGCCGCCGGCGCATTTCTCTTCAGGCCCGGCGCCGCGCTCGCCGCTTCCGGCGATTACGCGGACATTAGCGCGGCGGCGGAAGCTGGCTATGACGCCTCGGTCCTGAGAATCCAGGACTGGATCCGCAATCCTTCGATCGCCGCTGAAAACTACAAAATGGACGAAGGCGCCGAGTACATGATGGCGCTCGCGCGGGACGCGGGCTTTGAAAATGTCCAGAAAATACCAACCGACGGGCATCCGGGCGTCTTCGGCGTGATGGACAACGGCGCCGATCGCTGGGTCGGCGTTTATTTCATGTACGACGTCAAACAGTTCGACCCGGCCGAATGGTCGTCGCCGCCGCTCGCCGCGAACATCATCGACAAGGACGGCTATGGCAAAGTGATTGTCGGCCGCGGCGCCGTCAATCAAAAAGGTCCCGAGGCGACATTCCTCGCCGCCCTTCATGCGATGCGCGCGGCCGGCAAGAAACCGCCGGTCAATCTCGTCCTTGTCGCTGAGGGCGAAGAGGAAATCGGCTCGCCGCATTTCAGCCAGATCGTTCAGCACCCTGATGTCATGCCAATGCTGGCGAAGACCCTCGGCGTCTTCATCCCGGCCGGATGGCAAACCCAGAACGGCAGCGTCACGATCAATCTCGGCTCGAAGGGCATCATCGAATGCGAGCTGGTCGCGAGCGGCGAGAAATGGGGGCGCGGCCCCGTCAACGACATTCATTCGAGCCTTAAAGCCCAGGTCGACAGCCCGGTCTGGCGCCTCGTTCACGCGCTAGACACGCTCGTCGATGAAAGCGGCAATCGCCCCGTGATCGAAGGGTGGTTCGAGAAAGTCCGCCCCCTGACAAAACGCGAGAAGGAGCTGATCGCGCAAGCGGCGGCGGCGACCAGCGAAGACGACAAGAAAAAATCTCTTGGCGTCAAACACTGGATCAATGACGAGCCGTGGGAAAAGTCGCTTCAGCGCCTCGCCTCCCAGCCGACAGCCAACATCGAAGGGCTGGTCGCGGGCTATACGGGGCCGGGCGGCAAGACCGTGCTTCCCGCGCGCGCCGTCGCCAAGCTCGACTTCCGCCTCGTGCCGAACATGACCGCCGAGGACAGCCTCGCCAAATTGAAAGCGCATCTTCAAAAACACGGCTTTGGCGACGTCGAGGTGAACATGACGGGCGGCTATGACCCGACCGAGACGCCGGAAGGAAGCGCGATCATAAGGGCGCAACAAGCGGTCTACACGCGCGCCGGCGTGATCAACACGCTCTACCCGCGCAATGCCGGCTCGTGGCCGGGCGTCGTCTTCACCGGCGCGCCGCTCAATTTGCCGGCGGGACAATTCGGCATGGGCCATGGCAGCGGCGCCCACGCGCCGAACGAGTACTACGTCATCGAATCGACCAACCCGAAAGTCGCAGGTCTTGTCGACGCAGCGATGGGCTATGTCGATTTCCTCTATGAGATGTCGACGATATCGAATTGATCGTTCGCGCGCGTTGACGTGCCGGCGCGTGGGGGTGAATGGTGAATGGTGAATGGTGAATAGTGAGTAGCGAGTAGTTAGAAGAAAGAGCCCCCTCAGTCACGCTTCGCGTGACAGCTCCCCCGTAAACGGGGGAGCAAAGAGACCCTTTCTTCTGCTCCCCCGCTTCTTGCGGGGGAGCTGTCGCGAAGCGACTGAGGGGGCGCGCTGGCGC
>JBBTJH010000094.1:0-7716 GCA_038059555.1 Pseudomonadota bacterium
GCGATAAGGGCTTGGCCGCGCGCGCCGTCTTCGCGTTCGGCGCCGCGCGCGCGTCGGCAGTCGGGGCGAATTTCATTGAGGATCGGGGAGTTGGCGATCCCTCGACACTGGAGCGGCTTGGCGCTCATCAGCTGACGCCGGCTTTCGCCTTGAACTTTGATCGCTGTTTCGTCAG
This sequence comes from Pseudomonadota bacterium, assembly GCA_038059555.1. GTDB lineage: Bacteria > Pseudomonadota > Alphaproteobacteria > Caulobacterales > Parvularculaceae > Amphiplicatus. The sequence goes on from JBBTJH010000094.1 coordinate 176, forward strand.
GGGAGGGCTTCCCTACTCCGGGTCGAACGATTGCGATATGTATTTCTGGGTGCGTCATCGCGACCCGAACGCGACGTCGATCTCGGCGCTGCTCGCGCTCGCCGACATGCCGCCGCCGGCGGTAATTCCCTTGTTCCCGCAGCCGGCGCCGCTCAGTACGATGACATGGACGCTTAATTTTCTTACCGATCATCCAAAGACCGAGGGCGGCTGGTGGCTGCTTCAATCGCGGGCGGAGAATGCGGCGGAAGGCTATTCAAGTCAGGACATGTTCGTCTGGAATCGCGCCGGCGAGCCGGTGATCGCGGGGCGCCAGTCGGTGGCGATTTTCCTGTGAAGATTGCAAAGCTCGCTTATCTCGTTCGCGACTATGACGAGGCGATTGACTGGTTCGTCCAGAAACTCGGCTTCGCCTTGATCGAAGATGCAACGCTTACAGATCAAAAGCGCTGGGTCGTCGTTGCGCCGGAAGGCGGCGCCGGCTCTGCGCTGCTGCTCGCGAAAGCCGAGGGCGACCGCCAGCGCGCCGCTGTCGCAGAGCAATCGGGCGGGCGCGTTTTTCTTTTTCTTGAAACCGGTAATTTCGACCTGACGCATGCAACGATGATTGCGGCCGGCGTCAGGTTTCTCGAATCGCCCCGCCGCGAGCCGTATGGAAAAGTCGCGGTTTTTGAAGATCTTTACGGCGTCAAATGGGATCTCATCGAACCCCTCTGACCCCTGCGACAATTCGTTCACGTCGCTTCTTGCAAAACCTGATCCTGATCAAATTCCCCGTCGCCGTGCGGCGTAGAGAAGCTGCGAAACAGCAGCCAAAAGGGGATAAAAAAATATGCGCAAAATCATTCTTTCCGCCGCTCTCGCCGCCGCGCTTGCAACGCCGGCCTACGCCGAACAGGGAGATTGGCTCGTGCGCCTGCGCGGCATTTACGTCGCGCCGCTAGACGATTCAGGGCCGGTGCTGCCCGCGGTTCCGACCGGGTCGGTGACTGTCAACGATGCGATCGTGCCGGAACTCGACTTCACGTATTTTTTTACGAACAACATCGCGGCGGAATTGATTCTCGCGACCAGCCCGCATGACATATCGGGCGCTGGCGCGCTCTCCGGTCTTAACAAGATCGCCGACGCCATGGCGCTGCCGCCGACCCTGACCCTCCAATATCATTTCGCGCCGGACGCGAAGGTTCGCCCCTATGTCGGGGCCGGGGTGAACTGGACGATTTTTTACAGCGAAGATTCAAAAACGAGCCTTGATACGGCGCTTGGCGGCCCGACCGACGTGTCGCTCGACGACAGCTTCGGCTGGGCGGTGCAGGCCGGCGCCGATTTCGATATCACCGAGCGCGTCTTTCTTAACGTTGACATCAAATACATCGACATCGACACGACAGCGACGCTCGACACTGCGGGCTCGATCAACACGGTCGATGTCAATCTCGATTCGATCGTCGCCGGCATCGGCGTCGGGATGAGGTTCTAGGGCGAAATCCGATCAAGTGGACGCCGGTTGATCGCAGATTTCGCCCCAAATGATTTTACGGAATTCAGCCGTTTCCCTTCCCATCTTTGACGGCTGGAACGCCGCCGGCTTCTCCTCCCTGTTGAAGCCGGCGGCGGAGCTTTTTTAAGGGTATGGGACCGGCGGGTTCGGTTGCAGCGGCGGGAGCCTCGCGCTAAGCGGGAGCGCCACAGTCGCCCGCAGCCGGAGCTTCCGCATGAACATCCACGAATACCAGGCCAAAGAGCTTTTGAAGTCGTTCGGCGTTCCCGTATCGAAGGGCGTCGCCGTCCTTGACGCGAAAGACGCCGAAGCGGCCGCCGCGACGCTGCCGGGTCCGCTCTATGTGGTGAAGGCCCAGATCCACGCGGGCGGGCGCGGCAAGGGCAAATTCAATGAAGCCTCGGCGGGCGAGAAAGGCGGCGTTCGCCTTGCGAAATCCCCGGCCGAAGCGGCCGCCTTCACGAAACAGATGCTCGGCGCGACGCTCGTCACCAAACAGACGGGCGCGGCCGGGAAGCAGGTGGGTCGCATCTACATCGAAGACGGCAGCGACATCGCGCGCGAGCTTTATCTCTCCGCGCTGGTCGACCGCGCGACGGCGCGCGTCGCCTTCATCGTCTCGACCGAAGGCGGCATGAACATCGAAGAAGTCGCCGAAGAAACCCCGGAAAAAATCGTCACGATCCGCATCGACCCCGCGACCGGCGTTATGCCCCACCACGGACGGCGCATCGCCAAGGCGCTCGATCTCAAGGGCGAGCTTGCAAAGCAGTGCGGCACGCTCGTCGCGCAGCTCTACAAAGCCTTCGTCGACAAAGACATGGCGATGCTCGAGGTCAATCCGCTGATCGTGACCAAAGACGGCAATCTCAAAGTCCTCGACGCGAAAGTCGGCTTTGATGACAACGCGCTCTTTCGCCATGCCGACATCATGGCGCTGCGCGATGAAACCGAGGAAGACCCCTATGAGCGCAAAGCCAAGGAATTCGACCTCTCCTATGTGAAGCTCGACGGGTCGATCGGCTGCATGGTGAACGGCGCGGGGCTCGCGATGTCGACGATGGACATCATCAAGCATTACGGCTCAGAGCCCGCGAACTTTTTGGACGTCGGCGGCGGCGCGACCAAAGAAAAAGTCACCGAAGCGTTCAAGATCATCACCTCCGACCCCAACGTCAAAGGCATATTGGTGAACATTTTCGGCGGCATCATGCGCTGCGATACGATCGCGGAAGGCATCATCGCCGCGGTGAACGCCGTCGGCCTCAAAGTGCCTCTGGTCGTCCGGCTTGAGGGGACGAATGTCGAATTGGGAAAGAAGATTTTGAAAGAGAGCGGCCTTGCGATCACCCCGGCGGATGATCTTGAGGATGCGGCGCAGAAGATTGTGAAGGCGGTGGGCTGATAGCATGTCCGCCCTCTCCAACTTCTCCTTCTTCCATCCCTTGCGCGTTCGCTGGTCTGAATGCGACGCGCAGGGGATTGTTAATCGCTGCCTTTCGCCTCGCAGCCTTTTTCCGCCATCAGCGACTTGAGCCGACTGTTACGCCCAATTAGCGCTTTGACTTCATTTTTCTGAGATTCCGACAAATCGATAAAGAGCGGGCTCGTTAGAAGAAATCCGAGATTTTCGGCGGGCTTACCATCTCGTTCGGCTTTCAATTCTATCAATCTCTTTTCATTATTCGACAATTCGCCGGCAAGATGCGCGCAGGACAATTTTGCATCAAAAGACTGCTCGACGAGAACGGGCTGCGCAACGCGTCCGCCGCAGGCCGAGGCAAGAAGAAGCGCCGCCGCCGTCAGGGCGGCCGATGATTTCGACATTTTTGCGGTCCCCATGTTCTAATTCCGGTCAAAATAGTTTATGTAATCGACTGAAGCTCCGCAAGACTTGACCTGTACATACAAGCTTGGCGTGGCGGTAAATTGGAGGGTGACAATGAAAAAGCTGATTTTAGTTGCGGCGGCAATCGCTCTGAGCGCTTGCGCTTCAGCGTCAAAGCCTGGCGCCATGGTCGCGCCCGTTTCCGAGGCGAACATCATTGCCGATGACTCGCCGCTGCGTGACGCGTTTACAGTCGGCGCTGTGGTTGGCGGCAAGGAAACCAACCCGCTCTGGACTTCAGAAGTCTCAAACACAGACTTTGCCGAAGCCCTGCGCCAGTCGCTCTCCGCGCATGCGATGCTTAGTGCGGTCGAAGGAAAATACAGACTGGACGCCGAAATGCTCAAGCTGAAGCAACCGTTTGCGGGATTCAATTTGACGGTCACGTCGACGGTTCGTTACACGGCGACAGAAGTCGCCAACGGCGCCGTGGTTTTCGATGAGACGATTGAAACGCCGTATACGGCGCAAGTCGGCGACTCATTCCTCGCGGTCAAGCGCCTCCAACTCGCCAATGAAGGCTCGATCAAGAGCAACATCTCAAAGTTGATCGAATTATTGATCGCTAAACTGGGGGGCGGCGCGCCCCCCGAGGCGGCGCCGGCGGTAACGCCGGTTTCTTGATTTGAATTTGGAGGCCGATGGCAGAGCCCGCCAGCGTCGCTGGCGGGTTTTGTTTGGGCGCGTGCGAGGAAAGTTGCTTTCCGCCGAAACAACGCTAAGAGCCCGGATATGAAACAGGATTTCTCCTTCCTCCACCCCTTGCGCGTTCGCTGGTCTGAATGCGACGCGCAGGGGATTGTTTTTAACGTCAATTATTTTCTCTATTACGATATTGCGATCTGGGAATGGACGCGCGCGCTCGGCTATTCGACATGGGATGTCGCGCCGGAGTTTGTGACGGCGCATGCCGAATGCGACTTCAAGGGCTCGGCGATTTTTGACGATGAGCTCGAGATCGGCATCCGCGCGTCGCGGCTCGGCACGAAGTCGATGGATGTCGCGGCGGCGGTCTTTCGGGGCGAAGAATGTCTCAATGTCGGTAAGCTCACCTACATCTATGTGAAGAAAGGAACGCGTGACACCGCGCCCTTGCCGCTGTATTATATCGAACGCGTGATGGCGTTTGAAAAGATGAAGCCGGAGCGGAAATAACCCCTCACCCGCTCGCTGCGCTCGCTGGCCTCTCCCAAGGGAGAGGCGGGGACCCGCGGCACGATTCTTTCTTTGCCTCTCCCTCGGGAGAGGCCAGCATCGCGCAGCGATGCGGGTGAGGGGATGCTGGAGAGGATCGATGACCAAAAAACTCAACATCCCCGCCGCGTTCGATCGCATCCCGGAGCCGTGGTCTCCGCATATCGCCGCGCGCGTCAACGGTCAGGAAGTGCGGCTCGCGAAAATTGAGGGGAGCTTTGACTGGCATCATCATGACGGCGTCGATGAGCTTTTCTTCGTGGTGAAAGGCCGCTTCACGATGCGCTTTCGCGATCATGACGTGGCGATGGCGGAGGGCGACTTGATCGTCGTCCCGGCCAACGTCGAGCACATGCCGGTCGCGGACGAAGAATGCTGGATCATGATGGTCGAGGACGCCGGCACGCGGAACACAGGCGACAAGGTCACAGAGAGGACGAAGGCTGTCCTCCCGGTTTTGTAAGCAAGAATGGCGGGCGGGACCGTTGCCCCGAGCGGCCGGCGCCGTTAAAGACCTCGGCGACCTAATCTTGGAAAAGCGCGCGCCATGTCCATCCTTGTCGACAAAACGACCCGTGTGATCTGCCAGGGCCTCACCGGCTCGCAGGGCACGTTCCACACCGAGCAGGCGATCGCCTATGGGACGCGCATGACGGCGGGCGTCACCCCCGGCAAGGGCGGCTCGATCTGGACCGGCGGCGGCGCGGCCGAGGGCAAGACGCTTCCCGTCTGCGATACGGTCGCCGAGGCGCGCGACCAGTACGGCGCCGAGGCCAGCGTCATTTATGTGCCGCCGCCCTTCGCCGCCGATTCCATTCTGGAAGCGATCGACGCCGAAATCCCGCTGATCGTCTGCATCACCGAAGGCATTCCGGTCCTTGATATGGTGAGGGTGAAGCGCGCGCTCGACGGCGCGAAATCGCGGCTCGTCGGTCCGAACTGTCCCGGCGTCATCACCCCCGACGAATGCAAGATCGGGATCATGCCCGGCCATATCCACCGCGACGGCCATGTCGGCATTGTCTCGCGCTCCGGGACGCTCACCTATGAGGCCGTTCATCAGACGACGATGGCGGGCCTTGGCCAGTCGACCTGCGTCGGCATTGGCGGCGATCCGGTGAAGGGCACGGACTTTATCGACGTCCTCGAAATGTTCCTCGCCGACGACGACACCCACTCGATCATCATGATCGGCGAGATCGGCGGCTCGGCCGAGGCGGACGCCGCTGAGTTTCTGGCCAAGAACCGGGTGAAAAAGCCGACGGTCGGCTTCATCGCCGGCGTCACCGCGCCCCCCGGCCGCCGGATGGGCCATGCCGGGGCGCTCGTTTCGGGGGCGAACGATACGGCGTCGGCGAAAATCGACGCCATGAAGCGGGCGGGCATTGCGGTCTCCCCGACGCCGGCCGCGATGGGACGAACGCTCCTGGAAGTTCTCAAAAAATAAAGGCGGGCGCGGCTAATAAAGTGAGCCGGCAGGGCCATTGAATCATTGGCCGTCTGGCGTATGTAACCCCCCGCAAGGCGCGCATTTCAGCCGCGCCGATATGTGATCCGGACCACCCTGATGGCCAAAGACGGCGACGTTCCCCCCCAACCCGCACCTTCGGGCGGGATTTCTTCGAGAGCGGGATCGCCCGCTGACCTCTCCTTCGCCTCCGGCGCGAACGCCGCCTATGTCGAAAATCTCTACGCGCGCTACGCGTCGGACCCCAATTCGGTGAGCGCCGACTGGCGCGCCTATTTTGCAGGGCTCGGCGACAGTGCGGAGAGCGCCCGCCGCAACGCCGAGGGCCCGAGCTGGAGCCGCGCTGACTGGCCGCCGCACGAGCGGAGCGAAGCGATCGCGCTCCTCGACGGCGACTGGCCGGTCGTTGAGAAATCCGTTTCGGCAAAAATCGAGGCGAGGGCGCCTTCGCTCGACGGCGCCAGCGTGCGGCGAGAGACGCGCGATTCTTTAAGCGCGCTGATGCTGATCCGCGCCTATCGCATTCGTGGGCATATGATCGCCGATCTCGACCCGTTGCATCAGTCGAAGAAGAAACTTCATTCAGAACTTGACCCCGCGACCTACGGCTTTTCGCCCGCCGACATGGACCGGCCGATATTCATCGACCATGTGCTCGGTCTTGAAACCGCGACGATGCGCGAGATCCTTGAGACCTTGCAGCGAACTTATTGCGGAACATTCGCTGTCGAGTTCATGCACATTTCAGATCCCGAACAAAAATCGTGGATCCAGCAACGCATCGAAGGGAAAGACAAGGAAATCACCTTCACGCCGGAAGGCAAGAAAGCGATTTTGAACAAATTGATCGCGGCCGAAGGCTTCGAGAATTTCATGCAGACGAAATATACGGGAACGAAACGCTTCGGCCTTGACGGCGGCGAAGCGACGGTTCCCGCGCTGGAGCAGATCATCAAGCGCGGCGGCGCGCTCGGCGTCAAGGAAATCGTCATCGGCATGCCGCATCGCGGGCGCCTCAATGTGCTCGCCGCTGTGATGGGCAAGCCCTATCATCACATCTTTCATGAATTCAGCGGCGGCTCGGTGACACCGCAAGATGTCGAAGGTTCGGGCGACGTCAAATACCATCTCGGCGCATCTTCCGATCGCGAATTCGATGCGAACCGCGTGCACTTGTCGCTGACCGCGAACCCGTCGCACCTTGAAGCGGTCGATCCTGTCGTTCTCGGCAAGTGCCGGTCGAAACAGGACCGCATCGAGCCGGGCGAGATTGAAACGCCGAGGACGCATGTGCTGCCGTTGCTGCTCCATGGCGACGCCGCATTCGCCGGCCAGGGTATCGTCGCGGAGTGTCTCGGCTTTTCGGGCCTTCGAGGCTACCGGACCGGCGGCGCGATCCACTTCATCGTCAACAACCAGATCGGGTTTACGACAGCGCCGAAATTCTCGCGCTCCTCGCCCTATCCCTCCGACCTCGCCACGGGCGC